>CP081303.1:3902500-4202500 GCA_019720755.1 Prolixibacteraceae bacterium | reverse complement strand
CCTTCACTATTTTAGTTTATGTACATTTCGCACAAACAAAAGAGAAGAGATATCCTGTCTCTGAATCCTCTTCTCTTGCTAATTGGTACAGGTAGTGTATTGTTAATTATTCGCAGGAGTTCTCCATCCACCTACATCATCTTTGGAAGCATCAATATAGAACTGTACATCTTTTCCATTAGAAGTACCATAAACTAAAAGTTTATATTCTTCTGATGATTCATGTACAATATTGGTAATCGTTAAACTTCGTCCTTTAAAAGTATATTCCGTTCTATTAAACATTGCCGAAAATAGATCTCGTACATTTTTATTGTTAACACTAGCGACATCAAATGACTGATTTATAATATTAACATCGCACACTTCATTATTTTTAGCCCCTTGAGGTAATGTTAATAATTGATAGTTATATTGATCACTAGTGACACTGATCGTATTAAAAATAGAGTAGTTACTAAATTTTGGAAAATCCTTATTTCGTTTACTAAAAAACATAAATGTATCGACTAATTCTGACGCAGTTACTTCAATAGCATTACTTGAAGAAGTTGAATATTGGATTGTAATCTGCCCAACACCTGAGATATTTCCCTCTACTTTAAGTGTTTTTACAAAAGACTTATCTAAAGTCACTAGAAGAATATCCATAACACTCTGCAATACCTTAGTGTCAAAATAAACTATTAGATCACCATCTTTTAGTCTTACTTTAAAGTCAATTTCATTGATTTTTAAAGATCCGTCTGAATTGTAAGAAACATCATATGATTCTTTAATAGCTGTACCTTTTGACGTTGTTTTCTCTACATTGAACTTATCATCTTTGATTTCATATTTAACAGACTTATCTTCCGTGGTGAAATTATCTTTATAACAATCTTTCTCGCCAACTTTTGTCTCGCCCTGATAGTATGTTATTTTACATGAAGTACTCACACCATTACTCCCTTTTATTTCGTCATCACTTTTAGGAACAACATAGGACTTATCTAACTGCTTCTCTAATTGCATTTGTAATCCAGTTTTGGGTGTTTCACTATTACTGTCTTTACAGCTCGCAAGAAGTCCTAGTGAAATAGATGCAGCTAAAATCAAATTCTTAATTAAGTTCATAATTGAAATTTATTATTATTTAAGTTTTCTACTAATAAAGAGTGTTAATCATAAGATTCGCTGCCTCATTTATCAATAATAAATCAAATAAATACACAAATAGATGATTATCGACAAATAAAAAACCACATCAACCATCATATATTTAACTTATGATATTTTTTGAACAAAATATCATAAGTTAAGCAGCGTTTTATGCAAAATGTAGTCATATATAAAAAACTACAGTTTTTTACCTATTTCGTATAGATGGAGATTAAAAGATTGATTAAAAAATGCCTTGGAAATGACCAACGCGCATTTAATAAGTTATACAAAAAAAATTCACCAATATTTGCGGGTATATGCAAGCGTTATGCCTCGTCTGAAGACGAAGCAAACGAAATATTGCAAGAAGCATTTATTAAAATATTCCAGAATCTAGATAAGTTGAAGGATCAATCTTTATTTGAAGCTTGGGGAAAAAGAATTGTTATTAACACAGCATTGAGCACAATTAAGCAAAAAAATAACAACATATCAATAGATGAAAAAGAGATCGATATTACAGAAGAAGAAGAAGAAGAGTCTAATCAAATTTTAGAACATTTAGACATTAGTGGTATTATATCACTAATGAATAAACTCCCTAAAGGATATAAAACCATTATCAACCTATATGCAATGGAATCGTATTCTCACAAAGAAATTGGAGAGATGTTAGATATAAAAGAATCTACTTCTAGATCGCAATACCATAAAGCAAAAAAAGCTTTTCAAAAAATTATTTTACAAAACATCACAGAGAATAAGTAATGGCAGAATCAAACTTCGAAAATCTTCTACGAGCCAAGGCTAATGATTTTAAGGTGCCTGTTTCTAGTACTGTCACCAAGTATATTATGCAACAAACATCAGGACGAATGATGGCTACTCTCTCTTCCAAGAACCTGTCATCCTCAATAAAAAAAGGGCTAGTTAAAATAAGTTCTCTAGGGTCTAAGAATTTTATTATTGGAGTAGTAGCAACCTCTGGGACAACAGCAGTTATTGCAACAAGTAGTCACATGATATATCAAAAGAAAGAAAACAAAGTCGAACTTATTTCACAAACTCCATCGAAAGTTGTTACTATTATCACGACTGACTCACAAGTAGAAAAGATCGGAACTAAAAATATACGACCAAAGAACAACGAAAATACTTCATTCGACAAAAAAAAACTTTCTCCATCTATTCGGAGAAAGCCTAATGTACTTAATAATAATATTCATCTTTCTGATGCTGCAAAAACGATAAATAAAAAAATAAATAACAAAAAAACAGAGGAAGTTCTTTTTTCAGATAAAACAAAAGAAGCGAACCATGTTATTAAAACGTCGAAACAAGGTAAGAGAATTCCTATGGTAATAGAACATAAGTCGTATAAGACTGAGAAGAAAGATAAAATCCTCCTGTCTAAACTAGAACTAGACAACACTAAAACTATCAATACTACAGATCAAGAAAAAATTCCGTTAAGAAAAAAAAGAAAACAGAAGTTTAGTATTAAAATAGGGGGAACGGCTGGTTATTCAAAAATAATAATTGGAGGGGACAAATCAGATAGTACTATTGGCAATCCATATGGATTCAATTATGGAATCAGGTTAGATACGGGTTATAAACTCTCATCAAAATTAGAGTTTACAAGTTCATTGAAATACCAGTTACTTAAATTTAATACAAACCTTGGAACTTATCAATCTATCAAAGAATATATTCATCGTGACATAAACCTTCTTTATGGGAGATTAGGGCTAAACTACTCTCTTATACAATCTCCAAAATGGGAGCTTGGTCTTCATGGAAATATTGGAATTAGTTACAAGCTCAAACATGAAACTAAAATGAATTTTAGGAATCTAGATAAACCTATTGCTATTGATCAGTCTAATGAACAGCCTTGGGCTCCATCTTTAGAAATAGGTTCTGATCTTACATACAAAATAAATAAATCAATTGCTTTAGGGGTAGCTCTAAATTTCGAATATGGACAGGCCCTAAAAGACTATCACATCACAAATATAAATTCAGCATTTATACTGTGCTTTAGGTTTTAAAAATAATCAATATTCAATATATAGTAAACAGGGATAGTTGAGTCTATATCACTCTATGATATAGACCTTTTTTGTAATATATGTAGAATATTACACATCTTCTCGCAAGAAATGGATTGGAAGTATAAATACAGCAAACTAATATCTTAAATATACTAATGAGTGACATTAACACCATATTCTATCCAAATATGCATCGTAATGAATAATGATAAACCTAAATAATCAGGTAGAAACAGGGCTTATAATTAGGTACAATCTTTTTTCATACAACCTTAATCCGTACGTTGGATACGTATCCATCACAGATTGGTTAGGGTTTGGTTACTCCTAGAGTAACCAAAGGGTAACTGAAGGGTAACTGAAGGGTAACCGAAGACACTACAAAAGAAGAAGGCATCTGCGAACAGGATTATGGAATATGGGATAGAGAAACGGACAATATATTTAAAAAAAAGAGGATACTCAATAAATGAATATCCTCTTAGGAATAGTAGCGGAGACAGGACTCGAACCTGCGACCTCCGGGTTATGAGCCCGACGAGCTACCAACTGCTCTACCCCGCGATGTATTGTTTGCTACTCTGAAGTATTCCGACATTGAATCACTTCATTTCCTGTGTAGCGGAGACAGGACTCGAACCTGCGACCTCCGGGTTATGAGCCCGACGAGCTACCAACTGCTCTACCCCGCGATATATTGTTTGCTACTCTGAAGCATTCCGACATTGAATCACTTCATTTCCTATGTAGCGGAGACAGGACTCGAACCTGCGACCTCCGGGTTATGAGCCCGACGAGCTACCAACTGCTCTACCCCGCGATGTATTGTTTACTACTTTGAAGCATTCCGACATTGAATCACTTCATTTCCTATGTAGCGGAGACAGGACTCGAACCTGCGACCTCCGGGTTATGAGCCCGACGAGCTACCAACTGCTCTACCCCGCGATGTATTGTTTGCTACTCTGAAGTATTCCGACATTGAATCACTTCATTTCCTATGTAGCGGAGACAGGACTCGAACCTGCGACCTCCGGGTTATGAGCCCGACGAGCTACCAACTGCTCTACCCCGCGATGTATTGTTTGCTACTCTGAAGCATTCCGATATTGAATCACTTCATTTCCTATGTAGCGGAGACAGGACTCGAACCTGCGACCTCCGGGTTATGAGCCCGACGAGCTACCAACTGCTCTACCCCGCGATATTGCGGTTGCAAATATAGATCTTTTTCATAGAAACCCAAACCCATCTTGTGTTTTTTTTATTTTTGCCCATATTCTAAATTAAATTATGAATCATTAGGATGTCATAAAAGTGATAAAACATCTAAATTCTATTACCTTTGTAAGTATAATGATAGTTTTAACTATATGGACAATACAGACAACAATGTTCCAAAGAAATTAAGAGAACGATTAAAAGACCACTATAGAGTCGTGGTATATCACGACATTACCTATCACGCAATCAGACAATTGCGTTTTAGTTTACGTCGTTTCTACATACTACTAGCTCTTTTTGTACTTGTTATCGCAACTTTATCCATATCATTAGTTGCATACACTCCATTGAGAGAGCTTATTCCTGGGTATACTTCTGAAAGTATGCGAACCGAAATAATCAAAAATGCTATTGCTGTAGATTCTCTTGAACATGAGATAGCTATTCGAGATAAATATTTCCGTGATTTTAGAAGAATGCTTGCGGGGGACACTCCGATAGAGATAACCGACACGGCAAATATTAAAGGAGTTGTAAAACTAGACAACATCAAATTCAAAGAGTTCAATCACGATTCAGTATTTGAAAAAAAGATTCAAGAAGACAAACAAAATCTTTCCATCAATAGCAATGAAAATAGTCATCGAATATTAGGAAGTGTACTTCTCTTTTCTCCATTAAAAGGAAAGATAAAAGACCCTTTTAGTATTCAGAAACATCATTATGGTATTAGTCTAATAGCAGCAAAAGGTTCTACTGTTTTCTCCACCTTGGATGGTACGGTTATCTTTGCTGGCTACACAGCAAATAACAAATATGTAATTCAAATTCAACACGATAATAATATTATTTCGGTATACAAACACAATGAAGAGGTATTAAAAAAAGTAGGGGATAAAGTCAGAGCAGGAGAAGCAATTGCAATTATTGGTAATAGCAGGAAGAAAGAACTTCCTTACCTTAACTTTGAGCTATGGTACAAAGGCGTAGCAGTAAATCCCCAACTCTATATTCATTTTGAATAGTGTAAGTTGCGAAGGAAATAAAAAGAAGATAAAAAAGTGACCACAAAAAAAAGATTAGCAATACTTGGGTCTACAGGATCAATTGGAACCCAAACCCTGGAGGTTGTAGACCATCATCCAGATAGATTCTCTGTTGAAGTAATCACTGCAAACAATAGCTCACAGGAATTAATAAGACAAGCAATACAATACAAACCAAACTGTGTCGTAATTGCAAATGAAGCAAAGTACAAGGAGGTCGATGAGGCTCTATCGTCTCACGACATCAAAGTATATGCTGGGGCAGAAGCGTTGGAACAAGTCGTACAGATGGACTCCATTGACATCGTAGTTACTGCCATGGTTGGATATGCTGGGCTACTCCCAACAATAAGAGCCATTGAAGCAAAAAAGACAATTGCTTTGGCCAATAAAGAGACCTTAGTTGTTGCAGGCGATCTTATCCAGTCAAAGGTTCAAGAAAATCAAATCGCAATACTTCCTGTCGATTCCGAACATTCTGCAATATTCCAGTGCTTGGCTGGAGAACAATACAATCCGATAGAGCAGATATATCTTACCTGTTCAGGGGGACCTTTCCTCGGAAGAGATAGAGATCAACTCAAAGGAGTCACTGCCAAAGATGCATTGAAACATCCTAATTGGGATATGGGTGCTAAGATATCCATCGACTCTGCAACCATGATGAATAAGGGTTTTGAGGTAATAGAGGCAAAATGGCTTTTTAACCTACATGCAGATCAGATAAAAGTGATTGTTCATCCTCAAAGTATAGTCCATTCACTTGTTCAATTTGAAGATGGATCCATGAAAGCGCAAATGGGGCTACCAGATATGAAACTACCCATTCAATATGCGCTGACTTATCCAGAGAGATACAAGACCTCTTTTAAGAGATTTAACTTTATGGACTATCCAAGCCTTACCTTCTCGGCTCCAGATATGGATACTTTTTCAAATCTTCGCTTGGCATACCAAGCAATGGAAGAGGGCGGAAATAAAGCATGTGCATTAAATGCAGCCAACGAAATTGCGGTAAAATCATTTTTAGAGAACAAGATCTCTTTCTTAGGCATGCCTCAATTGAATGAGGAAGTGATGGAAAAAATTTCTTATATTGCCAAACCTTCACTAGACGACTATATTGAAACAGATAAGGTTGCTAGAGAGATGGCGTATGAGGTTATTAAAAAAAGAACATTATAACATATGGAAATATTTATCAGAGTTGCACAACTCCTTCTTAGTCTTTCATTACTAGTCATTGTCCATGAGTTCGGACACTTTATGTTTGCCAAGCTATTCAAATGTCGAGTGGAGAAATTCTACCTATTTTTCGATGCTTATTTCTCTCTTTTTAAAAAGAAAATTGGTGACACAGAATACGGAATTGGATGGCTTCCTTTAGGAGGATATGTGAAGATCTCTGGAATGATTGATGAATCGATGGACAAAGAACAGATGAAACAAGAACCACAACCGTGGGAGTTTCGTTCTAAGCCAGCGTGGCAGCGTCTTTTAATCATGATTGGGGGAGTACTTAATAATGTAATTCTTGCTTGTATTATCTATACAGGAATTAGTTACGTATGGGGAGAGAGTTATTTACCTAACGACAATATAAAATTTGGAGTTCAAGTTTCAGATATAGCCAAAGAGGCAGGAGTTGAGAATGGAGATAAGATTGTCTCTATTGACAACAAGGAAATTGTGAAATTTTCAGATATCAATCGTTTTATGCTTTTGGATGATGCCAAACAGCTTACGGTGGATAGAAAAGGTGAAAATGTAACACTTTCTATCCCAAAAGGAACAGTGGCTCAATTGATCTCAACAAAACAATCTTTTGTGTATCCACGCACTCCTTATGATGGAACGATAGCTAATTTCTCAAAAGATTCTCCAGCAAGAAATGCAGGATTAAATCTACAAGATCAAATTGAAACTATTGATGGGAAACATTTTGAGTTTCTGGATCAACTTCAAGCCTATGCAAAAGAGAATGCAGGCAAAGATGTGGTGGTATCATATCTTCATGAAGGGACAAACAAAGAGGTGATGCTACGAGTGAGTGACAAAGGATATATTGGTACTATGTTTAATCAATATGAATTTGAAATAGCTACAACGCACTATACATTTCTTGAATCTATCCCAAGAGGTTTAGAAAGAGGCAAAAACTCTATTGTAAACTATCTGAAGCAGCTTAAATTAATGGGGAATCCTGATACAGGAGCCTATAAGAGTGTTGGTGGGTTTATTGCTATTGGGAAAATATTCCCAACAACATGGGATTGGTACAGCTTCTGGAGTATGACTGCACTTTTGTCTATTGTATTAGCTGTTATGAACATTCTACCAATTCCTGCATTGGATGGTGGACATGTATTATTTCTGTTATTCGAAATTATCACAAGAAGAAAACCGAGTGAGAAGTTTCTTGAATATGCACAAACAGTTGGTATGTTTATCTTACTTGCACTACTAATTTATGCAAATGGAAATGACATAATCAAACTAATATTTAATTAATTTAAACACACACTAAAAATAGAATCGTTATGAATCCTGCAGTAATTTTAGGAATGTTAGGTGGTCAAGAGATTTTTATTATAGCTGTAATTATCCTTGTCCTTTTTGGAGGAAAAAAAATCCCTGAATTGATGAAGGGGATAGGTAAAGGAATGAAAGAATTCAAAAAAGAGACGAAAGAGGAAGATACTGATACTAAAAAAGAAGATTAGTATTTCATTATTTACTCTGTCTATTTCAATACAAAAAAAAGATCCTTCCAAGAAGGATCCTTTTTTTTTGCTATATTTAGAGATATATACTGTGAATCAATTTGATACATTTAAAATTATGAAAAAATTCAGATCCTTGCAGCTTGTTACCATCATAGGACTCTTATTGGTTTTAAGCTCATGTGGCGGAGGTAAAAAATCGTTGATGAAGAAGGCTACTGGAAAACCAGGAAGTCTTGTGGTAGTAGTCCCAGATAATCTTTGGAATGGAAAAGTAGAAACTACATTTCGTCAAACTCTAGCACAGCCAGTTCCTAGTATCCCTCAAGATGAACCGATGCTTGATGTAGTTCAAATTCCAAACAAAGGGTTCACAAGCATCTTCCGTACCACCAGGAACCTTTTGATCGTAAATGTAGACAGTCGTAACGAAAAGAATCAAGTAACGATTGGAAAGGATTTATGGGCTACACCTCAAACAGTTATCAAGATAAAAGCCAAATCAAAAGAGGATCTTATCAAATTATTCAAAGAGAATGATCGCACCATCTTAAGTACATATCTTAGTGCAGAGAATCAGATCTTAATGGATACATACAACAAACAGACTTTCCGAAATAAAGGTGTATACAAACATCTAGAGAAGAAGTTTGATATTCATATGAACGTCCCTAAGGGATTCTCTATTGCTTTAGATAAACCTAACTTTAGCTGGATTAAATATGAAGCAAGAGAAACAAGTCAAGGATTATTTGTTTGGAGTATGCCTTATACTAATGAAACACAATTCTCTGTCGACAATCTTGTCGCAGTGAGAGACTCTCTTCTAAAAGAATATGTTCCAGGTCCGGCACCAAAATCGTACATGACAACAGAGCATCAGATATCCACCCTCTATCGTACATTCAAATTAAATGGGAACTATGCAGTAGAAATGAGAGGTCTTTGGAAGGTTGAAGGAGACTTTATGGGTGGACCTTGGGTAAGTATTTCTGTCTTAGATGTGGTTAAAAAGCGTATTATCACAGCAGATGGATATCTCTATTCACCTAAATATGATAAACGAAACTTATTAAGACAAGTAGAGGCAATGATTCGTTCTGTATCGTTTCCATATCAGAAAAAAATAGATATGGTAAACAAAACACTCGACTCTACACCAGATATCACAATAACACCAGACAATTAAATTCAAAAGATTGACCAATAATGACAATGATTATTGGTCAATCTCTATATTATTATTTATCCCAATAGTTATTTGGAAATTGGTCTAAACCCGATTATTATAGTTTCATATTGCACCTACGGGGTTATATTTACACCCTATATTATTCAAGAATTTACCCCATAAAAGCAGTATACATCCAAACAAGTTTCTCTTGCTCTCTAATATAATCACTCATCAAGGCATTGGTTCCTTCATCTCCATAACGATCACTTAAGTCTAGAAGAACACGCTGTTTTTTAATTAAGACCTCTAATCCATCTAAGATTGTCCCAACAGTAGTATTAGCATCTGTTGCCCCAACAACTTCCTGGATCTCTGAACTAGAAATATAACTAGTATAAGAATGGACAGGGGACTCTCCTAATGTAAGTACTCTCTCTGCAATTTCATCTACTTTTAGAAGAATGTCATTATACAACTCTTCAAATTTCACATGTAATTCAAAAAATTTATCTCCTTTAATATTCCAATGAAAACCTCTTACGTTCATATAAAATATCTGATAGTTTGCCAAAAGATCATTCAATTGAACTGACAACTCTTTTACCTCTTCGTTTACTAAACCAATTCTATTCATCCCGTATTATTTGTTTTGATTACACTACAAACATAACACGTAATTTACTGACAATCAAATCAATAATTATTATACCCATATAGAGAAACTTTATAAGAGGTAGAAATCAATCCAATAACAGGGTTAAGAATATACATTAGCAACTCTTTTTATATGATGATAATCGTATCAACTTTTGAAATGAACTCCTAAAATGTAAAGATGCCTTTATTGCAAAAAAGAGAAGATATTATGAAAGGAAGAAGTGTTCGGCATAAGTTAGCAATAACCTATGCCGATAAATGATTATTTCTTTAATACAGGGACCCCTTCAGGCATATCCTGATACTCATAAGCTTGATTACGTAATTGTGGGATAAATCCAGCTTCAATAATTGCTTTTTGAATGCTCTCTGCGTCCATTTGGTAATTGGCACCTGCGGACGAAACAACATTTTCTTCGATCATTATCGAACCCATATCATTGGCACCTGCATACAAACAAGCTTGTGCTGTTGCCTTTCCAACAGTAAGCCATGAAGCCTGAATATTTGGCACATTATTTAGTAAGATACGACTCATTGCGATTAACCGAACATAGCTTGAAGGCGTTACAGGCTTACAATCATATGTCTCAGCAAGTTTTGTTCCTTCTGTGTATACAGTCCAAGGAATAAAGGCAGTAAACCCATTGCTTCCTACAGGTCGTTGCTCCTGAACATCGCGTAACTTTAGTAGATGTTCAACACGTTCAGAAGTCGTTTCAATATGACCAAACATCATTGTAGCAGAAGTAACCATATTTAATCTATGCGCTTCTCTCATTACCTCAAGCCACTGCTCTGTAGTTGCCTTTCCAGGTGATAACGTTTTTCGAACCCTATCAGAAAGAATCTCTGCACCAGCTCCAGGTAAACTATCTAATCCAGCAGCTTGCAGACGAACTAAGGTTTCACGATAAGACAGTTTGCTTTTTTTCGATATATGATGTATCTCCGGAGGACCTAATGAGTGTAGTTTTACCTCAGGGTAACGAGACTTCAGTGTGGAAAAAAGCTCCTCATAGAACTCAATTCCATACTTAGGGTGCATGCCTCCCTGCAAAAGAAGTTGGTTTCCACCTTTTTTGAGCATTGCCTCAATCTTCTCAATATACTCATCTAATGTTGTAGTAAAAGTATCTTCATCTTTTAGCTTTCGATGAAAATTACAAAAAGAGCAATCAGAAATACAGACATTCGTGATATTAACATTTCTATCAATGATCCATGTTACTTTGTTGTCATTACGATATTTCTTTCTTATTTCATTCGCCACAAAGGTCAACTCACTGAGAGGACTATTTTCATAAAGAAATAGTCCTTCTTCCAAAGTAAGCGCCTTTAGATCAATGGCTTTTTTATATAATGAGACCCTATCCATATTATGTTTTTTCTCCTAGTTTATTCGAAGTATGTCTTCTCTCAAAGATCTTCTCAAATGTACACAATTGATCTTGGAGATAAAATAAAAGATATAAAAATCTTATTTTAGCAAAAACAGGATCATCATCAAAAGAGACCTATTGTTAAAACATAAAATATCAAGAGTGATTTAACGAAATCATTTCTGAATAGGATAACAATTCTTTGTTAAGTTTGTTATTTCTTAATTAGGACTCTTTTTATCGATAAAGATCCTCAGGAATTGATTTAACACCAAAAGTATTATGAAACAGATACATTTAGCTTCTAATGAAGCAATGCCTAAAGATCGAATTTTCCTTTTTAACAAAGCATCTAAAGAGACTCTTACTCACCTGGATGAAAATCAGTTAGCATATATCCAAAACCAACTAGACAAAGAGCTTACAGTCATACAAATCCCTTCATGTGATGGTTCTTTTCAGTGGGTTGTTGCAGTAGAAAAAGAGGATGATTGTATAAAAATGGCAGAGACACTAAGACAGTGTGCTGCGAAAGTGATCCCATTAGTAAAAGCTCAAAGAGTCACAGAGGTTGGAGTTGTAAACAGGTCCAACATGAAACGAATCTCTCTTCCTTTTGTGGAAGGTTTTGCTCTATCAAACTATAAATTTGACAAATATCTTTCCAAGAAAGAGGAATATCGTATTACTTCTATTGTAGTGGAGGATGAAGTTACAACCGAGCATATTTCACATCTAAATGCTGTTATCAAGGCAACTTTTAAAGCACGAGATCTAGTAAATGAACCTCAATCTTTTCTTAGTGCAACCCAGCTATCAAAAGAGATTGAAGAGATGGGATTAGAAGCGGATATCCATGTTACAATCCTAGACAAAGAGAAAATAACATCCTTAGGTATGGGTGGACTTCTTGGTGTAAACAAAGGAAGTGTAGCACCACCAACTTTTACAATCATGGAGTATAAACCTGATAATGCAAAAAATACCAAGCCTATTGTTCTTGTAGGAAAAGGAGTCGTATATGACACAGGTGGGTTAAGCTTAAAACCAACCCCATCAAGTATGGACTACATGAAGTCTGATATGGGGGGAGCTGCTGCAGTATCTTGTGCAACTTACGCCATCGCTCTCGCGAAACTCCCATATCACATCATTACACTGGTACCTGCTACTGACAACCGCCCTTCTGGAGAAGCATATGCTCCTGGTGATGTTCTAAACATGTTTAATGGAAAGACGGTAGAGGTTTTAAATACAGATGCCGAAGGACGTTTAATCCTTGCGGATGCACTATCCTATGCTGATCAATACACTCCTGAAGTAGTCATGGATGTAGCGACACTAACTGGGGCAGCGGCAATTGCTATCGGAACAGAAGGTGCTGTAATCATGGGTAATGCAGATGAAAAATATTTCGAAGAGATTCAGCAAGCTGGAATGAGTAGTTATGAACGAACTGTTCGTTTTCCTTTCTGGCAAGAGTATAACAAAATGCTTGAGAGCGATATTGCAGACCTAAAAAATCTTGGAGGACGTGAAGCAGGAGCAATCACTGCAGGAAAATTCTTAGAGAATTTTACAGAAAGTCCTTTTATTCATTTGGATATTGCAGGGCCTGCTTTTCTTCATGCTGAGAAGGGCTATATCAAAAAAGGAGGCAGTGGTTTTGGTGTTCGTCTTATTTTTGAATGGATAAAAAATAGTGCACAATAGTCCTGTTTTTCTAAAAGATGACTTTGGGAGTAAAATAGAATCTAAAAATTGATTAAATTTGATTTATTAAAAAATTGAACAGTAAGTGGTCGCTTTATAGCTATAGATAGTATTTCTTCGGAAAACACTTAACATTAAAATATCATCTTTATAAAGAGACTCTTAACAATCATATACCATTATGAATTTTCAAAAAATCAAAATAGGAATCACACATGGTGATATCAATGGTGTGGGGTATGAAGTAATCATCAAATCTCTTGAAGACGATAGAATTTTTGACTCTTGTACTCCCATTGTTTACGGTTCTCCAAAGGTGGCAGCTTATCACAAGAAGGCGATTGATCACAATAAAGTTTCATTCAACCAAATTGTAGATGCATCGGAGGCTCACGAGGGAAAGGCAAATATCCTAAACTGTATTTCTGACAACACTCGTGTTGAATTGGGAAAATCTACAGCTATTGCAGGGGAGTCTTCTTATATGGCCTTAGAAAAAGCCTGTGCAGATCTTAAAGAGGGCAAAATTGATGTATTGATCACTGCTCCTATCTGTAAAGACAATATCCAATCAGAAGATTTTAACTTTCCAGGGCATACAGAGTTTCTTGCGGAACAATTTGATTCGAAAGACCATTTAATGCTGATGGTGAGCGAACAGATGAAAATTGGTGTAGTTGCTGGACATATTCCAATTGCAAAAGTCACTGAAGTGATCACAGAGGAGCTTGTTCTAAGTAAGATCCGTGTGATGCACCAGACCATGAAACAAGATTTTGGTGTGGATGGACCAAGAATTGCCGTATTGGGACTTAATCCACATGCTGGAGACAATGGACTATTGGGTGATGAAGAGGAAAATATTATTATTCCTGCACTTAAAAAGGCCCAAGAAGAGGGAATTATGGCAATGGGTCCATATCCTGCAGATGGTTTTTTTGGGAATGGAACCTACAGCAATTTTGATGTGATTTTGGCGATGTACCATGATCAAGGACTTGTTCCTTTTAAAGCACTTGCCTTTGATGATGGAGTAAACTTTACAGCAGGCCTACCAATCATAAGAACTTCCCCTGGACACGGTACTGCTTTTGATATTGCTGGAAAAAATAAGGCCTCGGAAAACTCGTTCCGAAAAGCCATGTATCTTGCAATAGATCTTTATCGAAATAGAGAGATCTATAAAGATATTTCCAAATCACCTTTACAGAAGTATGACCTTGAAGATCGACAATCCATGGGAGATAGATCGATATAAATTACAAAAATTTAAAGGCACTTTTTACAGTGCCTTTTTTAACACATAGAAAATAATGTACGAATATATTAAAGGGCAACTGATTGAAGTAACTCCGACATATGCAGTGGTCGAAGCTTCAAATATTGGTTATCAAGTTTTTATTTCACTAAACAGCTATCAAAAGATTCAAACTATTTCCGAAGTGCTTTTGTGGACTCATTTTGTTATTAGAGAGGATGCACGATCTCTTTATGGTTTCTACGACAAAGAAGAGAGGACCCTTTTTCGTCATCTAATCTCCGTCAATGGGGTCGGATCAAACACCGCAATGGTCATGTTGTCCACTTTCCCAACGATGGAATTAACGCAAGCAATTCAAACAGATGATGTCAATACATTGAAAAGTATTAAGGGCATTGGGGCAAAAACAGCCCAACGTATTTTGATCGATTTAAAAGATAAAGTAGGAAAAATCGAAGGAGATACTCATATTGTAGCCTCTCAGAACAATACGAATAAAAATGAAGCGTTATCTGCTATGGTGATGTTAGGATTTAATAAGAAGGCTACAGAGAAAGTTATTGATAAAATTATTAAAGAAAATCCTGGGCTCGCAGTTGAACCCATTATCAAACTGGCACTGAAAAGCTTGTAGTCCTACCCACCATCTAGTGTGTAACCATTCAAGCCCTAAGAGACAGGTTGAGACAAATAGGTAAAATATGGATCCCTATATGCATTCTGATATGTATAGGGATCACAATCAATAAAACGAACATTGCATTCGGACACAACAATGTGTCGAATAACTCAGAACGCATTTTTGATTCTTTTGAGAAAGAGTCTTTTACTCCAATCAGAAATATCGTTTCGGATGTAGGAGCTCCTGACTCGACAGAGCTATTACTACCCCTTCCTGATAATATGAAAAAGGAGGAGCATTACGATCCAAACACCAAACGTTTCGTTATTGACCACAAGGTGGGAGAGATCTTCTACGAGCCATCTCAATCATTCAGTTTGTATGATTATGTTCATTTTGACTTCGACAGAGCAATTCAACAATACTGGCAGGAGAAGACATCAAAGACAAACGAACAACGTCAAAAGTCTCTTATTCCTGCGATCAACATTGGAGGAGAAGCATTTAGCAAAATATTTGGCTCTAGTACAATATCTATTAAGCCCCAAGGATATGTAGAGTTGTCTTTTGGCACAAAAACAAATTTCATAGATAATCCAGCATTATCAGAAAGATTAAGAAAAAATACAACCTTCAATTTTGATGAAAAGATTAACCTAAGTGTCAAAGGTTCTATTGGAAATAGAATGACCATGGGGGTTAACTATAACACCAAAGCAACCTTTAATTTTGAGAACAGAATGAACCTCAATTATAAAGGGGAGGAAGATGACATTATCAAAAATATTGAAACGGGTAATGTGTCCATGTCATCAGACAACTCTCTAATCAAAGGTGGTGTAAACCTTTTTGGTGTAAAGACTGACCTACAGTTTGGGAAACTAAGCGTCTCTACTGTTCTCTCACAACAGAAAGGGGAGTCTAAAGTAATTAATACTGAAGGAGGAGCAACAAAAACAAAGTTCAATATTCAAGTATTGGATTATGAGGCGAATAAACACTTCTTTCTAGGTCAGGTGTTCCATGATAAATATGATGCATCGATGTCCAATCTCCCCATTATCTCTTCTGGTGTTAATATTACCAAATTGGAGGTATGGATCACAAATAAAAATGGGAACTATTCACAATCTAGAAATATTATCGCATTTACCGATCTTGGAGAACGAGGGAATGACAAACAGAACAACACGTCACTTACAGAAGATACAGGTGTATTAAGCTACCCTGAAAATACATACCCATGGAATGGGAGTAATGAGCTCTATAATAAGATGAATACTACTTATGGAGAGATTAGAGATATAGCGAAAGCAACTTCCACACTTTCTCCCCTAAAAAGTAATTATGGTTTTGTGCCATCACAAGATTACGAGAAGATTGAAAATGCTAGAATGCTGACAACTAGCGAGTATAGTTTCAATGCCAAATTAGGGTACATCTCCCTGAATCGCTCCTTGAGCCCTGAGGAGGTTCTAGCTGTTGCATATGAATACACTGTAAATGGCAAAACATTACGAGTAGGGGACTTCTCTACCAATGGTATTGAAGCACCTAATACTTTGTATGTGAAATTATTGAAAGCAACGAACGTCAATCCGAAGTTTAAACTTTGGAAATTGATGATGAAGAATATTTATAATCTAAACGCTTATCAAGTAAATAACGATGATTTTAGATTAGATGTAGTCTATCAAGATAACAAAACAGGTTCTAACTTAAACTACCTTCCTGATGGACCTATCGAAGGACAGGTTCTTTTGAATGTAATGAACTTAGACAATGTCAATAGACAAGGGGATCAGCAATCAGATGGTCAGTTTGACTTTATTCAAGGATATACTATTAATGCTGAAAAAGGAAAAATTATATTCCCTTCCGTGGAACCTTTTGGTGATTATCTTGAAAAGAAATTAGAAGGAAATCAACAAGCGATCAATAAGTATGTTTTCCACGCACTATATGACAATACCAAAACGATAGCACAAGAACAAGCCGAGAAGAATAAGTTTGCTATCATGGGTAGCTACAAAGGAAGTTCTAACTCTGATATACCCTTAAATACGATAAATCTAACTCCAGGGTCAGTTAAAGTGACAGCAGGAGGAAGAACCCTAATAGAGAATGTTGATTACGTGGTAGATTATACTTTAGGTCGTGTCAAGATTCTAAATCAAGCACTCATTGAATCAGGACAACCAATCTCTATCTCTACCGAAAGTGAGCAGATGTTCAGTATGCAGCGAAAAACGCTTATAGGAACACAGTTGAACTATCAATTCAATGACAATTTCAATCTTGGAACCACTGTCATGTACCTTCAAGAGAAGCCTATGACTAGTAAGGTTAATTATGGACGAGAGCCTATATCAAACCTTATGATTGGATTCAATGGGGCATACAAAACGGAATCTCAATTTATAACGTCACTCGTCGATAAGATTCCACTTATTGACACAAAAGAGGTCTCAAATATCTCAATTGAAGGAGAGTTTGCAAAACTATATCCAGGAACTTCTAATACAATTAATGAATCTGGTGCAGCATATCTAGATGACTTCGAAGGGACTCAAACAAGTATCTCTATGAAGACTCAATATTTATGGAAACTAGCGAGTGTGCCTCAAGGATTGGATGATATGGAAGAGGGAGATTTAAACAATAATATTATATCCGGATTCAATAGGGCAAAACTAGCATGGTATATTATAGATCCTTTAATGCAAAGAAATAGTCCTAATACTCCTCCGAACATCAAAGGAAACAACGAAGAACAGTCAAAAAACAGTACAAGAGAGGTCTATCAAAATGAGATATTTCCAAAGACTAATAATGCTATTGGACAGCCTACTAATATTCCGACGCTTGACTTAGCTTACTATCCTAGTGAGAGAGGACAATATAACTTTGACACACAATCTACGAAGTATTCTGCAGGGGTAAATAAAGATGGTACTTTGATAAATCCTATGTCTAGGTGGGGAGGAATTATGCGTAAAATTGAGACGCCTGACTTCGAAAATGCGAATATTGAGTATATCGAATTTTGGGTGATGGATCCTTATGCAGAGATGACTGATACAGAACGTGCTAAAGCGGGAGGAGATCTATATTTCCATTTAGGTAATATCTCAGAGGATATTCTTCGTGACTCTAGAAAATCTTTTGAAAACGGTTTACCTGTGGATGGAAACTTTGATGATATTACGGATAAAACCAACTGGGGTAGAGTTTCGAGAAACCAAGCAACAGTAAATGCATTTGATAATAATCCATCTGCGAGAGTTTACCAAGATGTCGGATTAGATGGACTAGCAGATAAGGATGAGAGAGTTTTTTTCAATAATTATATAGCAGAAGTGAGCAAAATTGTTCAAGGGGAAAATTTGAATAAAATTAAAAATGACCCTGCTGGGGATAACTATCACTACTTCAGAGGAAGCGATTACGATCAAGAGAGCCAAGGAATTCTTGAAAGATATAAATCCTTTAATGGTGTTGATGGAAACTCACCTACGGATTCACAATCTCCCGAATCCTATAATACCTCATCCACTAGTATCCCTGATGGTGAGGATATTAACTTAGATAATACTCTTTCTGAGAACGAAAGTTATTATGAGTATAAAGTTAGTATGCGTCCAAATGATTTTGTAGTTGGAAGCAATTTCATCACAGACAAACGTCTAGCTAAAGTAAAACTGAAAAATTCAGAAGTTCGTGAAGTAAAATGGTATCAGTTTAAAATTCCTATTGCAAAAAGTAGTAAAACGGTTGGTACTATATCTGACTATCGATCAATCCGCTTCATTCGTATGATGATGAAAGATTGGGAAATACCTGTAGTTCTTCGTTTTGCAACACTAGATTTGGTGAGAGCAGATTGGAGAAAATATAACCAAAACCTAAATGATATAACACAACCTAATAATGAATATACAGGTTTTGAGGTGGCTGCAGTAAATATTGAAGAGAATTATGAGAAACAGCCCGTAAACTACGTATTGCCTCCTGGTATTGATCGCGTAATCGATCCAGCAAATCCTCAACTAAGAGAACTTAATGAGCAATCACTTCTTATTAAAATAAAAGACTTAGAAGATGGTGATGCACGTGCCACATACAAAAATATCACTACTGATATGCGTATGTATAAACGATTAAAGGTTGAAGTACATGCGGAACAACTCGAAGACCTTCAAACGCAAGATAATGAAGTAAGGGCATTTATTCGTGTGGGATCTGACTATCAAGATAACTATTATGAATATGAGGTGCCATTGAAGATGACACCTGCAGGTCACTATAATAATGATTTAGAGAACGACCGTAAAGCTGTATGGCCAGAACAAAACAGAATGGACATACGTCTAAAGGATCTTACGGATCTTAAGTTATCACGTAATCGCAGCATGAGACAAGAGGGGAGTACTCTTCAGATGAGTGATATTTATGAAACCCAAATTGATTATAATGGACACCCTCGTATTATTCGAATCAAGGGAAATCCAAACTTTGGAGATGTTCGTATTATGATGCTTGGTGTTCGTAACCCAAAATCGAATGATGGAGGGCTTGAATCAACAGAGGTGTGGTTTGACGAATTAAGGCTTACAGATGTAGACAACGAAGGAGGATGGGCTGCTTCCACACGCATTAGAGGTAACCTTGCTGATTTAGCAACATTCTCTTTCTCCGGTAGCCATATGACTTCTGGTTTTGGTAGTATCGAACAAAGTTCTGTTCAGAGATCAATGGATGACAACACCCTTTATGATTTTAGTTCAACAGTCTCATTAGGAAAATTCTTCCCTAAAAAATGGGGAGTAAAGATTCCGATGTATTATGGGATTTCACAAAATGTAAAAACACCTAAATACAATCCTCTGAACCCTGACATTAAGATGTCAGATGCTTTAAATGCACTTGAAACAGAAGCATTAAGAAATGACCTAAAGAATCAAGTTCAAGATAAAACAGTAAAGAAAAGTATTAATTTCTCGAATGTTCGTATCGAACCAGAAAATAAGTCTCAGAAGAATCATTTTTATGATATCTCTAATTTTTCTGTAACATTAGCACATAACCAAACGACACATAAAGATATTAATACGCAACAGAATGATGAGAAAGAATCAAAATTCTTATTCAGTTATAACTACAATAAGCGTCCTAAAGCTGTGGAACCTTTTAAGAAAGTTAAGTTCTTAAGAAGTCCTATGTTTAGACTTATTCGTGATTTTAATTTCTACCTATCACCATCACAACTTTCATTCAGATCGGATATGCAAAGTTATTACAGTGTGCTACAATATAGAAACTTATCACAACCCGACTTCAAACTGCCTTCATCATATGTACAAGATTTCAATTGGTATAGATATTACAATTTAAGGTATGATCTTACAAAGTCAATAAAGTTAGACTTTGCTGCCCAAAATAGATCTAGAATTGATGTTCCTCTTTATCTTGAAGAGCAGGACAAGCAGCGTAAAGAGATGGATCCATATGAAGCATATAAACAGTCGATTTTAGATAGCCTTTATACGGGAGGTCGAAACACAGCATACAATCAAACGATTAATGCAAGCTATACTTTGCCTATTAACAAAATACCTTTATTAAATTGGACCTCTTCTACTGTAAGATATCAAGGAACATACGATTGGAAAGCAGATCCTGTATTGAACGACAAGTCTAACATCAATCTAGGTAACACTATCAGTAATGGTTATTCTATACAAGGATCCGCAGGACTAAACTTTGTTAGTCTATACAATAAAGTGCCATATTTCAAGAAAGTAAATAGAAAATTTGCAAGATCAAGTAGTCGTCAAAGAAGTCGTGTTAAAACAAAACAAGTCGTTTTCCAAGACACAATAAATCTAAAAGGGAAGAAAAAGAATATCATAAAACATAAACTAAACACAAAGAAACTACAGATCTCTTTTAAAGATAATAAAGGGGAAACAATTCGTGCGAAAACTAAATTTATTGATAAAGACAAGATTGCAATATATCCATCTCGATCCTTTACAAATGCAACGGTAAATATCGAAGGAACTGTAGAGGTAGAAGACAAAAGAAATCAACCGACTATCATTGATGGGTTTAGTCGATTGTTGATGTCTGTCAGAAACTTTAATGCATCATACACAGAAAATAAAGGGACTCGCATGTCTGGGTTCATGCCAACACCAAGTTGGTTTGGAAATAGCACAACCAATGGAGTAGCTCCAGGATGGGACTTCGTTTTTGGATGGCAAGATCCTGAGTTTCCACAAAAAGCAATTCAGAATGGATGGATTACAACAGACTCCCTGTTAAACCAACCAGTACAAAGGACAGCAAATACCTCTTTAAATCTTCGTACTAACATCGAACCAATTAAAGGGTTAAAGATAAATCTTACTGGTACTCGAACTAAAAGTAAGGCTGAAAGTGAATACTATTTATACAATCATCAAGGAGAAAGTTGGAACCTAAATCCTCAAAATCATATGGAGACAGGAAGCTTCTCAATGAGTGTGATCACTCTACAAAGTGCTTTTGAGAGTACTTCTGGGCAAGGAGTTCCACAGAGTGATGTATATGACAAATTCCTTGAAAACAGAAACGTGATTCAAAAAAGAATGGCATCGAATAAAAATGCTGCACAACCAGAAAGATTTGGATTAAACCAACAAGAGGTATTAATTCCAGCCTTTATATCAGCTTATACCGGACAGGATCCATCAAAAATAGAGCTAACAGCATTTCCTTCTGCAAAATATATCAGACCAAACTGGAGAGTAGAGTATAATGGATTAACAGATCAAATAAAATCACTAAAATCCTTCGTTAGAACAGTCAATATCTCACATTCATATAGATCAACATATAACGTAGGATCTTATATTTCGAATAGTCAATATTCAGATGTGCAATATACACTTTATGAGAAAACACTTGCCGACCAAAATTATATCCCTGCCTTTGATATCTCTGCAGTGAGTATAAACGAATCGTTTAGCCCACTAATTAATGTGGATATTATGTGGAAAAATAATATATCATCAAGAATAGAGGTTCGCAAAACAAGAACCGTTACATTGAGTACTGCAAACAATCAAATGACAGAAGTACACAGTGATGAGTATAGTGCAGGATTAGGTTATAGAATTGAAAATCTACAGATATTCTACAATAACAATAAAGGACAAAAAGCAATATCTAATGATCTTAATATGCGTTTTGATCTAGGTGTTAGAGAGAACAAAACAGTCATTCGTAAGATTGCTGAACTAGACAATCAATTGACGGCAGGACAAAAAGCATTGACAATGAAATTTACTGCAGATTATACTCTAAGTAGAGAGTTAACCTTGAGAATGTTTTATGATCGAATTGTCAATACACCCTATGTATCTCTTTCTTATCCAACTGCAAACACCAACTTTGGTTTTAGTATACGATTTAACCTACAGCCTTAAAATATTAAAACATAATTAGTTAAAGTTTATTTAAAGTTCTACTATTTGTGTTTTAATATGTTTCACTAACTTATTTTTAATTACTTTCATGTGACTAAATATACTTAACTTAATAAATGGAATGAAACACATATTAAAAAAAGGACTTACTAAGAAAAGATGGATCTTTGTAACGGTATCTGCTGTTATCTTAACTCTATTTCTAATCTTTAATAAAGGAGAGGAGAAGAAAAATATTATCACTGCAAATGTCGAATCTCAAGACCTTATTATCGATGTTAATACAACAGGAGAACTCGACGCACTAAATTCTGTTAAGATACAAGCTCCTGAAGGACTACGAAAAGCACGCTTATGGCAGGTTAAAATTAACAAAATAGTAGAAGAAGGTAAGAGAGTAAAAAAAGGCGAATTCATTGCAGAATTAGATAAATCGACACTAAGTGACCAAATAAAAAACTCAAGTGATGATGTTATCTTAGTAGAATCGAATATGATTCAACAACGTTTAGATACAACCCTTTCTCTTAGGCAAGCACGAGACAATATACTGAACTTAGAATATCAAGTAAAAGAAGCTGAAATTAAGTTAGAGCAATCTGCTTTTGAGCCACCTGCAACCATAAAACAGGCTAAGATGAATGTTCAAAAGAGTAAGAGATCTCTTGATCAAAGCAAGATGAGCTATGAAGTGAAGCAGAAGCAGATGAGTGTAAGAATGACTCAATTAGCAACAAAATACTCGAAGAAAAAACGTCAATTAGATTTCTTAATTTCACTTCAATCAGATTTCACCATTATAGCTCCTGAAGATGGAATGGTCATTTATAAAAAAGACAATTGGTCAGGACAAAAGGTGAAAGAAGGATCTACAATTAATGCATACGATGCAACCGTTGCAACCCTTCCTGATCTTAGCAAGATGGTATCTAAGACTTATATCAACGAAGTAGATATCCGAAAGATAAAGAAAAATCAACAAGTAGAGATTGGATTGGATGCTTTCCCAGACAAGCACTATACTGGTGTGGTTACCAAAATAGCGAATGTAGGGGAGCAGAAGCCTAATTCTGATGCAAAAGTATTTGAAGTAGAGATTACAATCAATGAATCAGACTCTATCTTCCGACCAGCAATGACTACTTCGAACCGAATCATTACAAAGGTTATAGAAGATCAAAAACTAATCCCAATAGAAGCCTTATTTACAGATAATGACTCCACATTCTTTGTATACAGAAAAGCTGGGTTTGGATTCAAAAAACAATTTGTAAAAATTGGTGAAAGTAACGATCAAAATATATCGATAACCAATGGTCTCGAAGCCAATGATGTCGTTTCATTGAATAGAATTGAGGAGTAATTCACATCATCAAACTTTACATTCATGGATCGATTTATATTTAACTTTCATATCGCTCTTGAGGCGATAAAATCAAATAAACTGCGATCTTTTTTAACTGCATTAGGAATTATCTTTGGTGTGAGTGCTGTGATCTCTATGATGGCAATTGGAGCCGGAGCACAACAAGAAATTCTCAATCAGATGAAACTAGTCGGGGTAAATAATATCATTGTTACTCCAATAGTCAAACAAAAAGATCAAAAAGTTGCAGAAGAACAGGCTGAATCGAATGATCGATTTTCGCCTGGTTTAAACCTACAGGATCTCAATAATATTACACAAACACTCTCAAATATTAAAAAAATAAGTGGAGAAGTAGTGCTCAATAGTTATATGATTCACAATGGGAGGCGAAAATCTATCAAACTTATTGGGGTCAATAACCCATATTTCAAGATGTTTAATTTTGATTTTATGGCAGGGAATGCTTTTGTTAATAAACAAGAACGAAAGGGATTTCCTGTGTGTATTATTGGAGAACAAACAGTAAAAAGATTCTTTAATAACCAGCCCCCCATTGGTAAAACAATTAAGTGTGGACAACAATGGTTGACTGTTGTTGGAGTACTTAAAGATAGAGGATTTGTCACAGAAGAGTCAAAAGATTTGGGTATTAGAAACTCAAGTTTAGATATTTATATTCCTCTGCAGACGATGCTCATTAGATATATGAATAGAGGAATGGTTACAAAGCAATCAATCCTTATCGCAAATAGAAAAAATGAGATCGAGAAACGTACTGATGGAACTGGAAAAGCAAAAGAGGTAGAGAATCAACTTGATCGCATTGTTGTTCAGGTATCACAGACCGAGGAACTTGGTGCCACAGCCAAGATAATCCATCGTATACTTAAACGTAGGCATAATGACAATGTAGACTTTGAGATTAAAGTCCCTGAACTACTCCTCAAACAGCAACAAAAGACCAAAGAAATTTTTAATATGGTCTTAGGTGCAATTGCTGGTATTTCACTTCTTGTAGGAGGTATTGGTATTATGAATATCATGCTTGCATCGGTGATGGAGAGAATTAAAGAGATTGGGTTAAGAATTGCTTTGGGGGCCCAAAAAAGGGATATTATACAGCAGTTCCTATTTGAGGCAATGCTTATTAGCCTTGTAGGGGGAATTATTGGAATTACACTCGGTGTATTGGGCTCCTTTATCATCTCTAAATTTGCGGATATTGAAACAGTGATCTCCTTTGCATCTATAGTAACATCTTTTGGGGTCTCTTCATTTATTGGTATTGTATTTGGAATCACTCCTGCGAAAAAAGCTGCAAACCAAAACCCAATAACTTCACTAAGACATGAATAAACATTATATAAAACTTTCCTTTACACTACTCTTAGCTTTTTTATCGACGCTAGGCAGTTATGGTCAATTGAAACAATTAACTTTAGACGAGGTTATTTCTCTTGCTAAAGAACACTCTCTTGAAGCACAAAAAGCCGTGAATACTAGAGACAATAAATATTGGAAATATCGTAACTACATTGCGACGACGCTTCCGAACTTAAGTTTGTCTGGAAATCTTCCTGATTACAATAGAAGTATCGATCCTGTCGTTCAGAATGATGGCTCGACTGCTTTCCGTAGTAGGAGTCAAGCCCGATCAGATCTTAACCTTAGACTCTCGCAATATATTCCAATAACAGGAGCTAAAATTTCATTAGGAAGTGGACTTCAACGTATTGATGTATTAGAAGGAAGTGATGAAGGAGTATCGTATGCAACCAATCCCATCTCAGTAACGATTGAACAGCCGATTTTTACCTACAATGCGTTTAAATGGAACAAAAAAATAGAACCCATCCTTTTCGACGAGTCCAAAAAAGAGTACCAAGAGAAGTTTGAAAACATCAGCTTTAGAGCAACACAATACTTCTTTCAACTTTTATTGGCACAGGTAGATTATACTATTGCGATGACAAATAAAGCAAATAACGATACGATCTATAATATTGGTAAGGGTAGATATAACTTAGGTAAAATAGCCGAGAATGAGCTTCTTCAGCTTCAATTAAACACCCTCTCTTCGAGTAGAGATGTTGCGACTTCCAAGATATCATTGGAAACTGCAAGACTTAACCTGAATGCATATATAGGGCGTCCCAAAGGGGAAGATTTTGAGCTAATTAGTCCATCGAACTTACCAATATTCCATATTGATCCCGAGATAGCTTTAGAACAAGCGAAAGAGAATCGACAGCAGTATCTAGCGTTTAAAAGACGTCGTATTCAAGCGGAGCAACAAGTTGCGGAGGCCAAAGGTCGTTCTTCTCTAAATGTAAATGTGATAGGTAGTTATGGTTTATCTCAATCAGCAGAAGATATTCACTCATCTTATCAAGATCTACAAAACCAGCAACGATTTAAGATCGGATTTAATATTCCATTAGTAGATTGGAAGCAGAGAAAATCGAAGCTTTTGATGGCAGAAGCTCAACAGAGGTTGACTGAAAATACGATTACCCAAGAGATGCAACTTTTTGAACAAGAGATTCTCGTACTAACACAAAAAATACCTATCATTTATGATCGTGTTAAGTCGACTAAGATTGCAAACAAAATTGCAAAGAAACAGTATGAGATATCAAGACAAAGATATATGGTATCGAATATTAGCATTACAGATCTAAACCTTGCGCTTAAATCAAAAGATAATGCAAGTAGTTCATACCTTAGAGCACTTCAAGATTTCTGGACTTCTTATTATCAATTGAGAATGTTAACGATGTATAACTTCGAAGATAATAATCCAATAGTGAACTCTACCGAAACAACGATGTAAATGAAAACGATAATCGAAATAAGTGGTTTGATCAAGGATTACCAAATGGGTATGTCGTCGGTTAGAGCACTAGATCACATCTCATTAAATATTCATAAAGGAGAATATGTTAGTTTCATGGGGCCATCTGGCTCTGGAAAAACTACTTTGATGAATATCATAGGATGCCTAGATCTACCCACAGAAGGAGGCTACCATCTTAATGGTAAAAGTATTTTTAATATTGATGCGGATGAGATGGCAGCGATAAGAAATCATGAAATTGGATTCGTCTTCCAATCCTTTAATTTGCTCCCTCGAAACACTGCACTAGAGAATGTGGCACTTCCCTTGGTGTATGCTGGAATAAGTAAAGAAGATCGCTTAGAAAGAGCCAAACAGTCTTTAGAAAGAGTCGGACTTGGCAACAGAATAGATCACAAACCTTCAGAGTTATCTGGTGGACAGCAACAACGTGTAGCGATCGCAAGAGCATTAGTAAACAATCCATCACTAATCTTAGCCGACGAACCCACTGGTGCTCTAGATACCAAAACATCTTATGAAATCATGGATCTCTTCGAGAGCCTACATGAGAAAGGACACAGTATTATCATGGTAACCCATGAAGAGGAGATTGCTGAATATGCAAAAAGAGTTATTCGCATGAGAGATGGTAAGATTGAATCCGATAAAATGAACTCAATATAAGATAAATAATAAGGGGGCTATGTGAGTAACATATGCCCCCTTTTCATTCTATATAATTTGGTGTCTTATTTCAACACATCTAACTCTTTTCCTACTTTAATAAATGCCTGTATCGCTTTATCTAAATGTTCACGAGTATGTGCCGCTGAAAGCTGAACACGTATACGTGCTTCTCCTTTTGGAACTACAGGGTAATAGAATCCAGTAACATAGATTCCCTCTTCGGATAACTTCGAAGCAAAATCTTGAGATAATTTTGCATCATATAACATCACTGCACAGATAGCCGAAGCAGTCGGTTTAATATCGAACCCAGCCTCTTTCATACTTTGGTTAAAATACTTTGTATTAGCATGAAGACGATCTTGAAGTTCATTGTTATCGCTGATCAAGTCAAACATTCTACTACCTGCTGCTGCAATTGCAGGAGGAATAGAGTTAGAAAATAGATAAGGGCGCGAACGTTGTCTTAAGATCTCAATAATCTCTTTCTTACCTGTAGTAAAACCACCGATAGCACCTCCAAAAGCTTTTCCTAGTGTTCCCGTGATAATATCCACCTCACCTCTACAGTTAAACTTTTCAGTAACACCACGTCCTGTTTCACCAACAACACCAGCTGAGTGACATTCGTCAACCATCACCATAGCATCGTATTTCTCGGCTAATTTGATGATTTTATCCATCGGTGCAACATTTCCATCCATAGAGAAGACGCCATCAGTAACAATAATTCTAAAACGCTGCTCTTGCGCTTTAATTAATTGTTGCTCAAGATCCTCCATGTCCGCATTTTTATATCTGTATCTTTGTGCTTTACATAAGCGAACACCATCAATTATCGATGCATGATTTAGAGAGTCTGATATAATAGCATCTTCTGCAGTAAGCAGAGGTTCAAAGACACCACCATTTGCATCAAAACAAGCTGCATAAAGAATAGTATCTTCTGTTCCGAAGAATTCTGCAATCTTCTTCTCTAATGTTATATGCACATCTTGTGTTCCACAAATAAAACGAACAGAAGACATTCCAAAACCTCTACTATCAAGTACATCTTTCGCAGCTTTAATAAGCTCTGGGTGATCTGAAAGACCTAGATAATTATTTGCACAGAAGTTCAATACGTCCTGACCATTATCTAAAGCAATTTCAGCATTCTGAGGTGTTACGATGACACGCTCACTTTTGAACAAACCAGCCTCTTTAATTGCAGCTAGTTCACCTTGAAGATGTTCTTTAATTTTACCGTACATAACTTTATATTGATTATTGGATTAATGTGTAAATGAAAAATATAGAATATCAATCCTCTATACATACACTCCACACAAAATAGTAAATTCTTTTATCTCAATTAAGCAATTACATAATTATTTTATACCAATCATGTTGAATAAGACTAACCATTTTAAAGAGCACAAAAATAGTAAGGAATTTAGTCCAATTGACGCAATTGTACAAGATACATACTTTTATTTTTTGTATAAAAAAAGGCATACGAAAGAACAGTATATCGAGGTAATTTTAGCTCTAATTTAAAATATACTTAAAGGCAATATAATCGAATTTTTTTACACATGAAACGCCCACTTTTATTAAAGCCCTACTAGTTTCCCTTTTGTTGATAACAATGACTACGTCAGATAAATTCAATTTCCTATCTTTGTAGTATAAAAATACATAGCAAAGTACTTTATTGTCATGACTGAAAGAAAAGTAAGAGTCCGTTTTGCACCAAGTCCTACAGGTCCTCTACATATGGGAGGAGTTCGTACGGCATTATTTAACTATCTCTTTGCAAAGAAGCATGGAGGAGATTTTCTTCTTCGTATAGAAGATACAGACCAAACGAGATATGTTCCAGGTGCAGAGAACTATATCATCGAAGGATTAAAATGGTGTGGTATTCATATTGATGAAGGACCCGAGAATCCAGGTGAATGCGGCCCTTATCGTCAAAGTGAACGCAAAGATACCTATCGACAATATGCATTACAACTTGTTGAAAGTGAAGATGCATACTATGCATTCGATACTCCTGAAGAGTTAGATGCTGTGAGAGCTGAATATGAGGAAAAGAAAGAAACTTTTACCTACAACGCAGCGACTCGTTTAAATATGAGAAATTCGCTTTCTTTAACTAAAGAAGAGGTAGATACACTTCTTGCTTCGAATACACCATGTGTCGTTCGTTTTAAGATGCCAACCGATCAAGAGGTAAAAGATACCGATTTGATCAGAGGAGATGTAAAATTCCAAGCAGCACTTCTTGATGATAAAGTTCTATACAAAGCGGATGGTATGCCAACTTATCATCTTGCCAATGTCGTGGACGACTATCATATGAACATCTCTCATGTAATCCGTGGTGAGGAGTGGTTGCCATCTTTACCTCTACATATTCTTCTATACGAAAAATTGGGTTGGTCAGCCGAACGTCCGCAATTTGCACACCTTCCTCTTATCCTTAAACCAGTAGGTAAAGGAAAACTGAGTAAGCGTGATGGAGATAAACTAGGATTCCCTGTTTTCCCGCTTGAGTGGAAAGATCCAAAAACGGGAGACATCTCAAAAGGGTACAGAGAAGAAGGATACCTTCCTGATGCCTTTGTAAACATGCTTGCACTCTTGGGCTGGAATCCCGGTACAGAGCAAGAGATTTTCTCTATTGAAGAGCTTTGTCAACAGTTCTCTCTAGAAAGAGTTACTAAGTCAGGGGCTCGTTTTGATCCAGAAAAAACAAAATGGTTCAACCACCAATATATCTCATCGCTTGAGAATGAAAAATTGGTTGCATTATTTATGCCTATTCTAGAAGAGAAACAGGTTTCAACAGAAGGGATAGATATTGCAAAAATCGTTGGAATGGTAAAAGAGAGAGTAAGCTTTGTGAACGAACTTTGGGATCAAACCTCTTTCTTCTTTCAAGACCCTTCTAACTACGATCCGAAAGTAGTGAAGAAAAGATGGAAAGAAGCAGTTCCAGGATATATTACAGAGATTAAAGAGACTATCACGAATGTGAATGATTGGAATGCATTGGAGATAAAATCGACTGTTTCTGATTTAGTAAATAGCAAAGAGTGGGGATTTGGCTTAATTATGAATGCCCTTCGTCTAGCTATTGTAGGTGGAGGATTTGGTCCAGATCTATTCGAAATATGCGAAATGATTGGGAAAGATGCCACCCTACGTCGTCTTGAAAATGCTGTAAATAATATTCAGCGTTAACATTCGACACAATATTAGAACTAAAGAGAGAATACATTATGTTGTATTCTCTCTTTTTTGCTTTATGCCAAATTATCTTGTTTACGAATAATAAGGATAGGCATAAGAATATCGAATTCCTGCCTATACCCACTATTGAATCGTATATTCTCAAAAGTTTTATTTCTTTCTAAATAAGATCATTTTACCGATGTCATCACTCTACCTAAAATAGGGTCTAACATGTTTTCAAGGCTAGTTTCTTTACCCATTGGTTACCCTTCAGTTACCCTTCAGTTACTCTAGTAGTAACCAAACCGTAACCAAAGTGTGATTGAATCGTAAACGAAATACGGTGCAACCTCTTCTTATACACTAATTATTAATGAACCACCATCAACGAATAACTCTATGTAAACCAGCGATTGAATTCCTATTTCAGCAATATTTTCTAATTCCAAATTGCCTTTCTTACTAATATTACAATCATTTTATCCACGACTCAATATGCTAATCATAAATTAAATCTAATTTTGAGAGAGATTCACGCAGAAAAAGAGTATTCCTTTATCATGTTATACAGATCAAGAGTATCATGAAAAAATGATCCAAATAACTATCCACACAAAGTTCATTCTATATTAGCCATATAAGGAATAATAGAACTATTACAAGCCCCATTTTTATTCCATTTACAGCGATCAAAAATAAAGAATAAACGCAATACAATTTTATTAACATAAAAACCCAACATAACATTTGTATTGTATGTTTTTATATATTTTTTTTGTAAATTATAGCACGAAGTGTGGAGCAGTTCTCTTAATGTTTAAATTTCTCAAAATCATATACTAGCATGAAGTCGTTTCTTTTTTGTATAATAATTACCTGTTTATTCATTTCATGCAAAAAGAATGAATTAAACTACATTCCTGAAGTCATTGGACCACCTGAAAATATTCAACTAAATCAGGGATTTGTTAAGAAGAATATTAGCCTTGAGGGAATCTTTGATGACAAAGATGGAGAGACTCTTCAAATCACCGCTTTCTCCAATGCCATTGAAGTTGTAGATACTGAGATTGAGGGATCCAATTTAATTATCACAGAAAAAGGAAACGGTAAAACGAAGATTACTCTTCGTGCCACTGATAGTGTGGGCGACTACACAGAGACCAAATTTGGAGTAGATGTAAAACCTCCATATCTTCGATTTGCAATTATCTCTGACCCTCATTATTTAGATCAAACGTTGATCAATACACCTAGTTCAGCACTTCAATCAGAAAAAAATAAGAACCCTCTTATGTTTGAGGAGAGCAACATTATATTTCCTCAAACTATCGATATGATTAACACATATTATCATCCACAAGTGTTAATTATCAATGGAGATCTTACCAAAGATGGTTCTTTAGTTTCTCACCAAAGTGTTGTTGCACATTTAGAAGCAGCAGCGAGCCTAGGAATGCAAGTGTTTGTTGTACCAGGGTGTCGAGATATCAACAACTTCAATGCATCGAGATATAGTGGAGACAATAAAGTTTCTGTACCAAATGTCGTTATGGAGAAATATAAAACCTTATATCACAATTTTGGATATAATGATGGAGACATTACTTTCAGTCAAGATCTCAACTCTTTGAGTTATGCTTGTGAACCCCAGAAAGGAGTTTATATGATCATGATAGACTCAAACAGCTTTGAGGGTAACAACGCATCTAAACCATACAACGATAAAAGTAGAATTAAATCAGAGACATTGGATTGGATTAAATCCATTGTAGCCCAAGCAAAAGACGAGAGAAAAACGGTTATAACTTTCATGCATGGTTCACTTGTAGATAGCTTCCAAGATGAGTCAAAATATTTTCCGAATAATTTGATGGAAAATGCTAATAGCATTGCAAATACTTTGGCTGACTTAGGAATAAAAGTTGTTTTCACTTCACATAATCATATACAAGACATTACAGAGTTCACTTCTGATAATGGCAATAGATTGACTCAAGTACAAACGGGTTCATTAATGGCATATCCAAATCCATTTCGTATAGTGGAACTCAAGACAAATCATAATCTTTCGATAAAAACAAAATTATTTAGTGAATTCTACGAAGGAACTCAAGGAGCACAACATCTAACCAAAGCAAAAGATGAATTTAGAAAACATTATTCCGTTTATATCAATTCTAAATTAATCGAGTTATTTAACCTTTCAGGATACCAATTAAGCATCGGTACTGAAGCGGCAACTCAAGTAGGACTGATGCACACATATGGAGACGAAGATATGACTGAACTTGATCAAAATAGTCAGATCAGTATCAACACATTGAAGGAAGGAGCAGGGCAAATTCATGATGCAGGAATCATGTTAAATAATATGGTTAAAGATAAGTTCCCAACCAGTGATGTGCAGTTCTCAGTACCACATATTGGAGAATGGAATTAATGAAATACTTTTATACAATTAATAACATTAATTTAAATTATTGATAACAATTTCTTATCTTTGCCTTCATCCTCAAATAAATTGTAGGATAGATGATTAGGCAAATTTTGGTTTTTACTCCATCATAAGTAAGCTTGTGATGGAGTTTTTATTTCTACACACAAGGTTATTTTACTATAAAATACGAAAGAATAACTCCCGTGAAATAACACAAAATCCTCACCTATATCATGACTTCTTGTATTGATTCGAAATCTTCTTACAACGCTTTAGTCTAGCAATAATGGAAGGGATATTTTCCCTTGACATATATTCAAAAATCCAATCTAACTCATGATGTAGGTCTGAAAATGTTGAGACTGCTATCGTAAATATCTCCAAAGAATTACACCTTATTGCGTATGGATAGTTTGCATTTAAACAAAACATCGCGCACCGATCTAATACTCCTTCACGATGTATAAAAGGAGCTGGGCTTCGCAAAATAATACGACTCACAGATCGCAGGGTACTGGGGTTGTCACAACGAAGAAATATCGAACCAATAGAATTGGCAAAATATTCAATATAAAAAGGGTTGTCATCTAAAAAGTGATCGAGCAACCAATAGAGCCTTATATTTGGGTAGTTTTGAGGGGCAGCACACCTTAAAACAAGACTATGAACATAGCGGTGCGAACGTTTCATACATGCCATCCAGTGGAGAATATCCTCTTTTGATTTCGTCATCGACTCCTCTATTGGAGGAATTATTTCTTTATGGTCATCATATAAGATAGAGGACGTGATTCTACTAACTTGCATTCTTAAGACATTTTAATTCAACGTTATATCTTTCTTAAAAATAGATATCTCACACTATTTGACAAAGAAAAAGTTTTGAATTGTAACAAATATTCCATTACTTTGAAAAACTCATAGGGACAAGATGTCTAATATGAGATATTATTTTTAGCAATATGGCTTGGTGGGGCGCTCTGATAAAGAGAGTTATTTAAAGCCATATTTGTTTTTAGAAATTTATTATGATATATATTATTCAAAATATTTCTTGGTGGCTTATCTTATCGCATTTCCGTGACGAGATATAGCTTCATGTACCTATACAAGATATAAAAAAAGCGTTTTATCGGATCACGATAAAACGCTTTTTTTTTGATCCAAAAAATAAAAACCATCATTCACCATGAACAAAATATTAATCAAAACAAATACCAAACAGATTTTGGCTGATACCATAACCCCTGTTAGTATCTATCTAAAAATTAGGGACTCCTTTCCTAATGCAATTCTTTTAGAAAGTTCCGACTATCATGGTAACGAAGACAGTCATTCGTTTATCGCCTTCAATCCCCTCGCGACTTTTATTGTGGAAGATAATGTGATCAAACAATCCTACTTTGGAGAATCGTCACAACAAGAGATCAGCCAGAAAAATAACGTACCAGAAGCACTAGAAGCATTCTATAAAAAGTTTGCAGTAGATAAAAGAAAAGAAATCCCAATGAATGGAATCTTTGGTTATGTAGGTTACGATGCCATCCCTCTCTTTGAAGATATAAAATTTAATAATGTACGGGAGGTTTCACACCAGACACCTGAAATACGCTACGATTTCTATCAGGTAATCGTGGTGGTTAATCACCATAAAAACACCATTCAGATCATCGAAAACCGCAGAGATAATGAGGCTTCGAATATTGAATTCTACGAACAGATGATATTGAAATCTCCGTTTTCAACATTTCCATTTAAGTCTTTAGATTCAGAAAAATCAAATATTGACAACGACACATTCAAAGAGATGGTTCGTAAAGCAAAGTCTCATTGTTACAGGGGAGATGTTTTTCAGATGGTCTTGTCTCGTCAATTTAGTCAGAAGTTTATTGGAGACGAATTTAATGTGTATAGGTCTTTAAGAAGCATTAACCCCTCCCCATATCTCTTCTATTTTGACTATGGTAATTACAAAATCTTTGGATCCTCTCCAGAAGCACAGATACAGATAAAAGATAATACGGCATCCATTCATCCAATCGCAGGAACATTCAGAAGAACAGGAAACGATCAAAAAGATCAGGAACTTGCGCAGAAACTGTCGACGGATGAAAAAGAGAATGCAGAACACGTGATGCTTGTCGACCTAGCTCGAAATGATCTTAGCATACATGCAAAAAGTGTACATGTAGAGACATTTAGAGAAGTTCAATACTACTCACATGTGCTTCATCTTGTTTCGAAGGTGACAGGGACACTTGAAGAAACACATAATCCATTTAAGGTATTTGGAGACACTTTTCCTGCAGGCACATTATCAGGGGCACCCAAATACAAAGCAATGCAACTTATTGATCATTACGAGAATCAACGTCGTGGATATTACGGAGGGAGTATAGGATTTTTATCTTTTCAAGGTGATTTTAACCAAGCAATAATGATTCGCTCTTTCTTAAGCAAAGATCAAACATTATACTATCAAGCAGGAGCTGGAATCGTCGCAAACTCTTCTGAAGAGAATGAACTACAAGAGGTAAATAATAAGCTAGCAGCACTGAAGAAAGCAATAGAAATCGCACAAACTATCGAAGCATGAAAATAGTAATAATAGATAACTACGACTCGTTTACCTACAATTTAGTTCACTTACTCAAGGAGATTGAGGAGGTTGAAATTTCTGTACTACGTAACGACAAGTTCGAGTTAGAAGACTTAGAATCTTACGATAAGATATTGCTTTCTCCAGGACCGGGTATTCCCTCCGAAGCAGGACTATTAATGGAGACTATCAAAGCATACTCAGATAAAAAACCAATTCTAGGAATATGCCTTGGACACCAAGCTATTGGAGAGTATTTTGGAGCTACTCTAGAAAACTTATCCACAGTGTACCACGGAATTCAAAGTGAGATTATGATAGATCCTAAATCTCCTATATTTCAGGGGTTGGACAAACTTATTAAAGTGGGTAGATACCATTCATGGGCAATCTCAAATATAGAATTGCCTGAATGTCTTGAGATAATCGCCAAAGACGAGAATGAACAGATTATGGCAATACAACACAAAGAGTTAGATATTATAGGAGTACAATTTCACCCTGAATCAGTTCTTACTCCAGAGGGAGAGACGATGATACGTCAATGGGTAAAAAAATAAGTAACAACATGAAAGAAATATTATCATACCTTTTTGGCTATCACCAACTATCATCCTCTCAGGCTGAAGAGATCCTTATGGAAATTGCAGAAGGAAAATTCACTGATTCAGAGATCTCTTCTTTTCTTACAGTCTTTAATATGAGACAGATTTCTATTGATGAATTAGATGGGTTTAGAAATGCATTATTGAAACTATCTGTCCCTATTGATCTAAGCGATTACAATGCGATTGATCTTTGTGGGACAGGTGGGGATGGAAAAGATACATTCAATATCTCGACCTTAACAGCTTTTGTAGTGGCTGGAGCCGGATATCATGTAGCAAAACATGGTAATTATGGAGCCTCTTCATCTTGCGGCTCATCTAATGTAATGGAATATTTAGGGTATCGTTTTAAGAAAAACAAAAAAGAGATCCAACAAGAAATTGAAGAGACAGGTATCACTTTTCTTCATGCCCCTCTTTTCAACCCTGCGATGAAGCATGTTGCACCAGTACGTCGTGCTTTAGGTCTCAAAACATTCTTTAATATGCTTGGACCACTTGTGAATCCTGCGCAACCAAATAACCAGATGGTTGGGGTGTTTAATCTAGAATTGGCTCGAATGTATCAATATCTTTTTCAAAAAAGTAACAAACGATATACCATAGTACATTCTCTTGATGGTTATGATGAGATCTCTCTTACCTCACCTTTTAAACTCATACAAAACGATTGCGAGAGAACAATTAATCCAATAGAATTAGGGTTTACAAAACTTCAGGGGAGTGAACTCGCTTCTTCAGGAGATATCAAAGGAACTGCAAAGATATTTACGGATGTTTTACAGAACAAAGCAACGAGAGCACAACAAGAGGTCGTGGTCTGTAACGCAGCTTTTGCCATTCAAACTATAGATGCGCATTGCTCTCTTGAAGAGGCCAAACAAAGAGCAATCGAAAGTCTTCAAAAAGGCGCAGCATTCGATGTGTTTAAAAAGATAATTTCAAAATAATATGGCATCCTCATGAAAACAATATTAGACAACATTGTAAATAATAAAAAGAGAGAGGTTGCAGAACTTTACAGATCGAATCCTCATTTTGAGAAGGCTATTCAGGAAAGAAGCTTTGATAGGTCTATTGTACAACATATAGAAAATATTCATAAGCCAGGTGTGATTGCTGAGTTTAAACGTCAATCCCCAAGCAAAGGAGTTATCAATAGCCAATCCAATCCTATCGATGTAATACAAAAGTATGAGAAAGCAGGAGCTATAGCCACTTCGGTATTAACGGATCATCGTTTTTTTGGAGGAAGTATTTCAGATCTTACACAAGTTCGCCCACATACCAACCTCCCTATTCTTCGAAAAGATTTTATAATTGATAAGCTGCAAATTGATGAGGCAGCAGCATCAGGAGCAGATATCATACTACTTATTGCTTCGATTCTTACAGAAAAGGAGGTGTTCGATTTTACAATGCATGCGAAAACTATTGGGTTAAATGTTCTTCTTGAAGTGCATGATGAAATCGAATTACAAAAAGCATGTAGTGAGATTGATCTTTTAGGAATTAACAATCGAGATTTAAAAAGCTTTACTATTGACTACGACAGATCTCTTAGACTTCTTGATAAAATTGATAATACATTTATTCCTATATCAGAAAGTGGTCTTAGCTGCAGTAGTATTGTGAACGATCTATACCAAGCAGGATTTAAAGGTTTTTTGATGGGAGAGAAGTTTATGAAAGAAGAAGACCCTGGAGAGGCATGTATTCAATTTACTAGAAAACTCAAATAGAACGGATGAATATTAAAGTATGTGGGATGAAATATCCTGACAATATCAGCGCACTTCTAAAACTAGAAATAGACTATATTGGGCTAATACAATATCCCAAATCTCCTAGATATTGTCCATTAAACAATGTAGACTGGAGCGTAATAAAAAGATACGATATAGAGCCTATTGCTGTGTTCGTAAACTGTAGTTCTAAACAAATATTAGAGACAGTCAAGGATACGCCGATAAAAACAATTCAGCTACATGGAGAAGAGCCTATTCGAACATGTATTGAACTCAAAGAGATGGGCTACAAAGTTATCAAAGCATTTGGTATCGACGCCTATTTCTCTTGGAGCATTTGTGAGGAATACACCCCATATATCGATCTTATATTGCTCGACACCAAGACACCAAAATATGGAGGAACAGGGAAGAAGTTTGATTGGGAAATATTAAAGGACTACCCTTATCAAACACCATTCTTTTTAAGTGGTGGAATCGAGCTAGATGACTTATCAACAATTATGAATATAGCACATAAAAAACTATACGGGGTAGATGTTAATAGCCGCTTCGAAGATAGTCCTGGTCGTAAGAATATTCACAATGTGAATACTCTAGTTGAGAAGATCAAAGATTTTCACAATACAAACTAGTACAAAAGTTATTCACACAATGAACGACACAGCTATTCTCTCTTATTTAGAAGGGAGTAACACTAAATATACAGTAGATCTCAACACATCCCTTCTATAATTAACAGGGTTGTTAATATGTTGAAAAACATAAAATGAGTCTAATATCAACACTCAAGACTATGGTTATAAACAACCTTATTCACAGTGTGAATAAAGGTTGATAAAACCATAGAATACACTATTAACAAAGAAGAAAAAAACATCATGTATAAAGTAGATAACAACGGATTTTATGGCAAATTTGGAGGTGCATTTATTCCAGAAATGATGCATAAGAATATAGAATATTTACAAAATGAATACCTTCAAATTATCCAAACAAAAGAGTTCCAAGAAAACTTCAGAGGGCTTCTAAGAGACTATGTAGGCCGACCTTCACCACTATATTTCTCGGAAGCTCTATCTAATAAATATGGAGGGAGAATTTATCTTAAAAGAGAAGATCTAAACCATACTGGATCTCATAAGATAAACAATACGATTGGACAAATACTATTGGCTAAACACCTAGGCAAAAAACGTATAATTGCCGAAACAGGAGCTGGACAACATGGAGTAGCCACTGCTACTGTTTGCGCAAAAGCAGGACTAGAATGTATCGTTTATATGGGGGCTACAGACGTGCAGAGACAGCAACCAAATGTTGAAAAGATGAACTTTTTAGGAGCAAAGGTAGTTCCTGTTACTTCTGGAAATAAAACACTAAAAGATGCGACAAATGAAGCAATCAGAGATTGGATTTCAAACCCAGAAGACACTCATTACATTATAGGATCAGTAGTAGGGCCACACCCATATCCAGATATGGTAGCAAGATTTCAATCGGTAATTAGCGAAGAGATTAAAGTCCAACTACTAGAAAAGACTGGAAATGAAAACCCTTCTAAAGTAATTGCATGTGTCGGTGGAGGAAGTAATGCTGCGGGTGCATTCTATCACTTTTTAGATCAAAAACAGGTTGAATTAATTGCTGTAGAAGCTGCAGGAAAAGGCGTAGATACAGGAGAATCAGCAGCAACCACAGCACTAGGAAACACAGGAGTTCTTCATGGTGCGATGACTCTTTTGATGCAGACAGAAGATGGTCAAATAGTAGAACCATATTCAGTCTCAGCAGGATTAGACTATCCTGGAATCGGGCCACTCCATTCACATCTATTTGATAGCAACCGAGCTTCATTTATAAATGTAACTGACAACGAAGCATTAGATGCCGCTCTCGAACTAACAAACTTAGAGGGAATCATTCCTGCACTAGAATCATCACATGCTCTTGCAGCATTAAATAAGATCGAAATTGCAGATGAAGAAGTGGTCATACTCAACTTATCAGGAAGAGGAGACAAAGATATGGAGACCTATTTAAACTACTTTAATTCAAAGAACTGCTAAAACATGAATCGCATACAAAATACATTTCAAGAGAAAGAATCAAACATATTGTCTATATACTTTACTGCAGGACAGAAAGGATTAAATAAAACCGTAGAAATAATCTCTTCACTAGAGTCTGCTGGAGTAGATATGGTGGAAATAGGGATTCCTTTCTCTGACCCTGTTGCGGATGGTCCAACCATTCAAAAAAGCAGCGAAGTGGCAATCAAAAATGGGATGACATTAAAACAACTTTTTACAGAATTAAAAGAACTACGTAAAAAGGCAAAGATCCCTGTTTTGTTAATGGGATATCTAAATCCAATACTACAATACGGTATTGAATCATTTTGTAAGAGTTGTGCTGAAGTAGGTGTAGATGGAGTAATAATTCCAGATCTTCCTCTTAACATATACGAAAGACTTTATCAAGACACTTTCGACAAACACCATATAATCAACACATTACTAATAACGCCACAAACAAGCGAGGCTAGAATACGAGATATCGACAACAAAAGCAAAGGCTTTATCTATGTCGTTTCTTCAAACGGAACCACAGGAGATAAAAATGCAATTATCCATGACAATTATTTTGAACATATTAATAGCATGAAGCTTAAAACGCCACAATTAATTGGCTTTGGAATCAATGATAATCAATCATTTAGAAATGCATGTAAATACTCTTATGGAGCGATTATTGGGAGTGCATTTGTTAAAGAGATTGCATTGGATCACTCCTATGAAAACATCAAATCATTTATAGATAAGATAGTTAAGAACAATAAGAATACATTAACAGAAAAATTAACCAAATAAAAACCATATATAGAAAAATATACTATAAATTTGAAGTGATATTAATTTTCAATAGATGATTATTATGCTTGACTATGCACGTATTATTCTTCCAAAAGTGAGCTTTTCGGAAGAGTTATTCGAAAAAGAGTTACTAAAGTGTATTGAATGGGTTGGCCCTGAAAACCTTAACGAACTGTTTCAATTTTGCCAAGATAATTTTGGTATTGAACATGGTACTATTATTCAAAAAGTATTCCATTAGATAAAATAAAAAGAGTCGGCAATTGTCGACTCTTTTTTATCTTCATATTTAACCTCTGCTCTCGACCTCTTTAACCTTCTTTAAAATGTCTGAGGCAAATACAAAACGATTCAACTCTTCATTATCAACATTAAGGATCTCGGACGAGTTTCCTTCCCAACATTTTTCCCCTTGGTGAAGAAACAATATCTTCTCTCCAATTTCCATTACAGAGTTCATATCATGAGTATTGATTACAGTAGTTATCTTAAGATCATAAGTAATACGTTGAATCAATTTATCTATTACAATAGAAGTCATGGGATCTAGACCACTATTCGGCTCATCACAAAAAAGATATTTGGGGCCTAAAGAAATGGCTCTAGCAATAGCAACACGCTTCTGCATCCCTCCACTTATCTCCGAAGGAAATAAGTCATGAGCATCTTTCAATTCCACCATCTCGATACATCGATCTACCTGTATTTGCTTCTCTTTACGAGATAGTTTTGTAAACATATCCATTGGAAAACGGATATTATCTGCCACAGTAATAGAATCAAACAATGCACCACCTTGGAATACCATTCCGATCTCTTGACGCAACTTCTGTCGCTCATTAAACTTCATTTTAGAGACCTCTAACCCATTAAACAAGATGCTACCACTGTCTACATCATGAATTCCTACAATAGACTTCAACATGACCGTTTTTCCCGATCCACTTTGACCAATGATTAGATTGGTTTGGCCAGGCATAAATGTTGTATCAATTCCTTTCAAAACCTCTCGACCTTGAAATGATTTTCGTATATTCTTTACCTCGATCATTTAAAAAAGAGTTGAGTAATAACTAGATCTGCACATAATATTAAAATACTCGACAATACGACAGAATCCGTACTTGCTTTTCCTACTTCTAATGCACCTCCACGCACATTATAACCATAGTATGCTGGTATGGATGCGATAATAAACCCAAACACAAGTGTTTTTATAAAAGAAAATGTAACATAAAAAGGATTAAAAGTGTGCACCAAACCCTCGACATAATCTCCCATAGAAACGACTCCAGTTACAGGGCCTACAATAGCACCCCCTATAATACCAGTAGCCACACTTAACACATATAGAATTGGATTAAATAGAACACATGCTATAAGCTTTGGTAAGATCAGATAATTTGCAGAGTTAACACCCATAATATCTAAAGAGTCTATCTGTTCACTCACACGCATACTTCCAATTTCAGTTGCTATATTAGATCCAACTTTTCCTGCAAGGATTAACCCCAAAATAGTAGAGGAGAACTCAAGAATTAAAGTGTCCCTATTCCCTAGACCAATAAGATATTTTGGCATAAATGGATTCGACAAATTATAGGATACCTGCAATGTAAGGATTCCACCCATAAATAGAGAAATAACCATTACAATACGCATGGAGCCAACACCTAACTTATCCATTTCACGTAATAGATCACTCCAAAACATGGACATTTTCTGGGGTTTCTTTAACACTTTAGTCATCAAAACACAGTAGTCTCCGATTGATTCAAAAAACTTCATCCCTTATAATTTAATGATTTCTCGATAAAATTAATCAATTCTTTATCGTCTACATGAAAGTTTTAATTTTTCTCAAATAAACAATTAATCAAGGTACTTATAGACAAAACAAACTATCTTTATGGTAGTTTTGTTTAATTACTGTGTGGATATTAAAGAAACGTTGAATTAAAACCACTAAAAATTGGAAACCAAGAACAACCACTGTGTAATACTTGCTGGAGGAACTGGAGCTCGTCTTTGGCCTATTAGCACGACACAAAAGCCAAAACAATTTTTGGACCTATTAGATATAGGAAAGACATTAATCCAACTTGCATATCAAAGAGCTAGTAGGATATTCCCCAAAGAAAATATTTGGATAGTCACACTAAACAAATACAAAGACCTTACCCAAGAGCAGCTACCAACACTTCCAGAAGAGAATATACTAACAGAACCTTTCCAGCGTAATACGGCATCAAGTATCGCATATGCTTCACACAAAATATATCATACGACTGGAGAAGCTAATATTGTATTCACTCCTTCAGATCATATGATCACGGATGAATTTAGATTCCACGATGAACTACACAATGCACTAGATTTTGTCACTCAAAATGATGTGATTCTAACGATCGGGGTAAAACCAACAAGATCCGAAACCGAATATGGTTATGTCCAAGTAGATCACGCTATCAAGTATAAAACAATCTCTAACCTCTTTCAAGTAAAAACATTTACAGAAAAACCATCAAAAGAGATGGCACAAGTATTTGTAGAATCAGGCGAATTTTATTGGAATAGTGGAATCTATATTACCAATACGAAGTCAATACTAGAAGGTTTTTCTAAATATCTACCAGATATTCACAACCTCTTTCTTTCTGGCAGACACAACATGTGTACTGAAAACGAACCATATTTTATTCGTAAGGTCTATGCCGAATGCCCAAACATCTCTATTGATTATGGTATAATGGAGAAGGCCAATAATGTTTACACTTTAATCTCTGATATAGGTTGGTCAGATCTTGGATCTTGGAACTCATTCCATGAAAACTTTGAGAAGGATGAATACGATAATGTTCTAAATGGTGAGATGACACTAACATATAAAACAAGTGATTCAATCATACATCTACCAAAAAATCGTAGAGCTATTATTCAAGGGCTCGACAACTACATTGTAGTGGAGACAAAGGATATTCTTCTAGTATGTAAAAAAGATAATGAACATTTAATAAGACAGTTCAATACAGACCTAAAACTACTTGAAGAACAAAAAGAAGAGATTTTTTAGATAAAAAAAACGGACTACTCATTTAAAAAGAGCAGTCCGTTTTTACTAGGACCAAAGTGTTTTATCGAAATATCTACCTAATACTCCCAAACATCTTGTTCCCAATTGAAGATCTCATTCTCAATTCGAATAGCCTCTTCACTTGCTTTATCTCCTTTTGCATAAGACAAAATTGGGCGGTTATTGTACATATTTGACTCTTGGTAAATATACCCATCAAATTTACGATTCAAGAACACATCGTAAAAACTCAAATTACGTGCATCGTTAAATGAGTTGAATACCTCACTTTGACTTAGAACGTTTCTAGTATTTGGGAAATAGATCCAACATACTCTACGTTTCAATATCGGAGACTTTTCATCTAAAGGATCCTTTGGATAAATCAAGATAGGGCATAAACCAAGAATTCGAACCTGCATATAAGATGCTTGTTTATCAAAAAACCAAACCTCTTTAATCATCATCTGTTTGATGTCTCCAAGGTTTACCTGGTCTAAAGTAAATGGTTTTTGATAAGGTTCTGTGGAATAAGTCCAAAGCTTATCTGCTACTTGATCCCAATCTAACGGAATATCAAACTCAGTTTTTCCATCCTCAGGATCGTAAGCTAGAAATTGTCCTTTCTCTATTCCAGTAAATAGAATAGTCATCAAATTCTTCTTTCCGTTTACTTCCTTTGTAGGATAATAAAGAGGTTGATTCATTCTCTCCCTAAGATCAATAATACGCCAAACAGTCTTCTTCCATAATATATCCGCTTCACGAACTTTAGGAAGAGGAGCAGGTTTTCTTTCAGAGGTTATATGAGGTACATATTGTGCTCGAACGAGAGTACTACCAAGACACATTAGTGCCACTAGTAGGAAAAATACTTTTTTCATAAAGCAAATTCTTTTGATAAAACACGTCCTAAGAGGAGTCCTACTAAGAAAGTAAGTCTCCTCTATTATATTTCAATTAATTATAATTCTATTAGCGAATACGCACACTTAGACTTGGAAGACGTCTATCTGTTCCATCATCACCATGAGCCATGATATTCTCAATATAAACACGATTTCCTCGAGTTACCCCTTTCATCAACTTCAACTGGTCTGCAGTTAGTCTATCTGAATTTGATCTCTTTTCTACTACGAAACCCTGTTTGCTTGTCGAAACAACAAAAGAAGTCACTTTAAATTTCAAGTCAAAATCAAAGTCTTTCAATACTGCATTGATACGCAAACCAGACTTTAATGTTCCTTTGGTTGCAATAATCCCATTGCTCTTACCTAAGAACTCTGCAATTGGATCAGGAACACGTTTCACGCGAAAATCCATTTTACCCATCAGTTTCTTCCCTGCTGGAAGGTTCGCATAAACAGAAACAACCGATTTAGAACCAGCAGTTTTAGGATAAACCTCAAAACCATTAGAACCCTTCTTGATCGTTCCATTCGTTACTTTTGCCTCCAACTGGTCTGGCAATACACCAGGAACAGAGATACTAACTGGGTTTGGAACTCCTTTATAGAAAACATTCATCTTTGTTGGAGAAATCGTCAAAGTAGGCCTTGCTACTTGATAAGCTCCTTTAAAAGGGAAGTTCTTATAAGTTCCATCAGGCATCTTAAATCGGATCTTTCCATTATATGAAAAGTCCCCAGGCTTATTTGCTTGGGCTTTAAAGATTGCCTTTCCATTATCATTTACAGGCAGACGCTTTCCATTCACAGCGATCGTTGGGTAGTCAGTGGTATCCACTGCAGCAAGGAAAATTTGTGACTCATAAGTACCACCTTCCAACACATAAGTCGAAGTTGGAATCACCTGAGCCAAAAGTTTATTTACCTTAAACGATTTTGCATCGATCTGTTTAAATAGATAATTAATTACATCGGCTTCGGCATTGCGAAGATCCGACTGCATCTTAGTCATCAATGTAACCACAGCAATCAAAGGATATCCATCAAAACGAGAAGATTCCCATGTTTGAGGCAATTCCCCTTCTATTCGTTTCGGTTTGCTTGTATCCAAGATCTTATTTAAAGAGCTTACCAACGCACTATCTTTTTGAACCAATTGAACAAGGTTTTCACGATAGTCTGTAAGCATATCTTTTAGAACAGTACCTTTCTTCTCAAGCAACATTATCTCAGCTGCCATATGGGTATCATCCTTCTTCTCAATATGATCAAAGTCAGCCTTCTCTTTCTTGTCTGCACGACAAACAATCTCTTCTTTTAGAGATTGAATGTGATTCACAAGACGATCTGTTTGACTCTTAATAGAGTCTGCTTTTACTTTGTATTTTCCAGCCTTTTTTGGATTTACTGCAGCTGCTTGATCAAACCTTGCATAAGTCTGCATGTTTTTCGCATTAAAGTTCTGAATGGTCATCTCTAAACCATGATCCACCGTCGTAAATGCGTTCAATACGTTCTTATCAACATTCAATGCAAGCATGGCTGTGTATACCAAATACATTACACCGATTAGCTTTTGCCTCGGTGCTTCGGCACAAAACTTAGCTCCCATATATTACTTGATATTTACGTTCATCGCACCCAACATATTTCCATATACTGAGTTTAAAGCAGAAATATTATTATTTAATTGTTGTGCTTGTGATTGATATTTCTTAGCTTCTTCTACAGATCCAGCAAATACACTCTCCATTTCGCCCATCTTTCCTGTCATCGAATTAGCAACTGTTGCATATTGATTTGCAGAAGTTAGTTGTGCTTCATAAGATGAATTCAATGCAGATAACTGTTGATTCACTTTTGACATATTGGTTCCAAATTGTGCTGACTCTTTTTCAATAGCCGTACCCAAAGCTTTATGCGTATTTTCCAATACAGTAGAGGCTCCTTTATAAGATTCTAATACTGCACCTACAGATTTTTGCATATTATCTGATGCGGTCTCATTTGCTTGAGCAAATTTATCCATTGCAGACGAAGCCGATTTCATATTGTTTAAATAATCTTTCGTAGCAACAGTTGCATTAGAAATATCAGCAAAGTTATTTGCTGTATTAGATAAGTTTGTCAAACTCTTCTCCAAATTCTTTAGAACATCCTCCGAAACACCAGGCAAACTACTCACCGAAGATCCGCCACCATTACTTGGTACAGCTCCAGAAGCAATTTTATTAAATTGGTCATAAAAGTTATGACGCACGATACCCGCCTGCTCTTCTATTAGGCGATCTTCTTCAGATCCTAACTCAGGAAAAACTCGTTTCCAATCAGGAATATCCACTGGCTTATCAAATACACCAAGAAGGAATAAAAATACCTCAGCACCCATACCAATGGTAAGCATCATAGCACCACCTGGCCAGTGTTGAAGTTTAAACAATGCTCCTAATAATACGACAGCAGAGAAGAAGCTATAACAAAAACCAACAATCTTCTTTCCCTTGTTCGAATGCAAAAAATCACCTACACCCATTTTCTGATTTTTTAATTTATTTATTCTGTTTTATTTAAATTTCACGTCCCTTCTTTCAATCAGTGTGAAGACTTAGCCTATATGAACTTATATGCAATAAATCACAGGTTGTAACATTGATGATTCACCCTTTATCTCAATTCCCATTACTCTACAACATTAACTCCATTCACTAATCTCATGAATCAGACCGAATCACTTTTAACAACTCTTAGAAATCAACGATAAATGTAAGATTCCAACATGAAAATAGTAAATTAAAATTTACAATATGATAATAACATGTTGTAAAAAATACAATATATCTTATCAACTACCCACTTTTCATCACTCTAAACTATCATTAGAATGAATATTTTAAATTAAACATAAAAAAGAGGAAAAACCTCTTTTTTATGTTTAATATTTTAATTCATTATCATTTATTTAAAATTCATCTCCAAAAGAAGAACGGACGCAACGGAAACCAATATAACTTTTTGCAGTATCTTGATATTCGAAAGTTCGCGTACCTACTTGAAGGAAATATGCGATATCTTTCCATGAACCTCCACGAATCACTTTACGTTTCAATGCTGGAGGATCATCTGGCAACGCATTGTATTCATAATTTGGATTGGCATCGTGCATAAAATTATAAGTAGCCTCATCATAAGCAGAAATAGTCCACTCAGCTACATTACCTGCCATATCATAAAGACCATATCCATTAGGATCATATTTTGCAACTTTCGTGGTGGTCATCCCATTATCATCCGTATAATTCCCTCGTACTGGCTTGAAGTTTGCTAAAAAACACCCCTCATCATTACGAGTATAAACCCCACCCCAAGGATACATAGAGTGTTCTAGACCTCCACGAGCAGCAAATTCCCACTCTGCTTCAGAAGGCAGACGATAAGCCTGAACAGACTCTTGTCCATCATTTTGTAAAGATTCATTCTTAAAATGAGTACGCCAAGCACAGAAGGCTCTCGCTTGTTTCCATGTAACACCAACAACAGGGTAATCATCAAAACCCGGATGATAAAAATAGGTAGTTGCACGTGGCTCATTATATGAATAAGTATAATCACGAATCCAACAAAGTGTATCTGGATATACCAAAACCTTATTATTCATGATAAAACTCGAACGACCTTCAATAGGAACCTGTTTTCCTTCCAAGTCATATACCGTTCCTTCGTACTTTTTTGCAGTAGGATTATATGAATTTTCTCTTTTCGCAGCCTGCTTAAGGTCTACCCAAAAGAACTCAAAAACCAATTTATGTGGATCTAAAGCTTTTTTACCAAAAATACGATCACTCTCTTTATAATAAAGGTCCTCTAATGCAACCTGATTATCAGGTTCAGACCAATCTATTTTAGTATCCCAATTCAGACGAGGAGGGTCAATAGGATTCCCACTTTCGTCCTCTGAAACAAGATAACTATCAGCATCAGACTCACCCAACAATCTTCTTGCTAAAGAGTCTCTAACCCAGTATACAAACTGACGATATTCGTTGTTTGTAATCTCTGTCTCATCCATCCAAAAACTTTCTACTGTTACAGTACGGTTTGGAGACAAAGCAGAAGTGATATCTTGATCACTTGGCCCCATGTTAAAAGATCCCCTAGAAATATAAGTCATTCCATAAGGAATTGGCTCAAAATATCGACCTGTTCTATTTACCCCAACAAGCTCACCATCCATCGTCTGGCTACAACTTGCAAAAAAGAGTACGAGAGAACCAATGATTCCAAATAAGAAAAATTTTTTCATAACTTTCGCTGAATATGGCACTATAGTTTCCTTTTTTATTACAAATATCTTACGCTCTTATAATGATGGGTTCGCTTTTGTGCCATCGTAATACGATAGGATAAAAACACTTCATGAGAGCCAGAGCTATAAGATCCCAAGGAAGATGTTGTAATATCATACGAATAACCTATACGCAAACCACTTCTTAATCTAATTCCTCCCAAAACAACAACTGCGTCGTCTGGTCTATATGTAATTCCACCCCAATAACGTCCCTTATAAGTCGCCAATACGGATAGATCTAATTGTCCAACAACCCCATCATACTTATACAAAAATGATGGTTGCAATGTAACGTCCTTCCATGGAGACCCAAAAAAACCTCCTCCAGACAAATAGTAATTTCGGTTTACAAAAAGACTATTTCCTTGTGTTTCAAATTTTGCTTGATTAATATGCGAAACAGATGCTGCAAAATAGTAATATTTATGTTTATAATAAACACCACTACCAAAATCGAATGCTACACTTGCTATATCTTCGGTAGGTATCGCTGGATCATCTCCAAAATTTGGGTCTTTCCACTCAGGTGAGAACTGCTTATTTAAAATCCCCAAAGACAATCCAAAACGTAAATCTCCGCCCCCCAAAACGACCCCATAAGAGTAGCTCATCTTCACTGTAACATTTTGATAATAACCTATTTTGTCGCTATTAAAATTCAACCCAACACCATCCTTTTGACCCAATAATGGTAATTGGGTACTAATTCCGGCATCAGTTGATCTTGGGGCTCCTTCAAACCCAGACCATTGTATTCTATTTAACATATAAGCATCAATAAAGCGATCTTCTCCTGCCGCTGCAGGATTGATTGTCAACATATTAAACATATATTGACTATATTGCGGATCTTGTTGGGCTTTAGCAACGAAAATAGTTATTATATTTAAAACTAAAAAACATAAACTATAATTAATGTAAACTAAAACTTTGTGTTTGTTACTGCTCATTCTAGCGCAAAGAAATTTTTAAAAACGAATTCTACATATTTTCAAGTGATTTAATCGTCATCTGTATGAGCCACACACATTCTTTTATGTATAATAAAACGCCACAATCGATCAGATATTTCACCTTTACGGGACAGTTTATAATCATCCTCTAAACAAGAAACGTAGTCAGAGCGTAGATTATTGTACTCTACTGCAAACCACCATCGTTCAGATGTTTTATTCTTCATAAAATAGAGAACAACCCCATATGATTCAAGTGTTACAACAAAATGTTCCATGGATTCATCTTCTTGCTCCAAAAAGAAATCATTTTCTCGTTTCTCTAGCCCTAAGAGAAAATGCCACAACATTTGAGAAATAGAGCATGCACCTAAAAAGGTAGGATCAAAATCTACATGATACCCCCAAAAGGAAAGCATCGAAGCACGGTTACCCATACCATAATACCACATCATTTGACACATTTCAGTGGATGTCAATCCATTAGGATGTGGTATAACACCTCCAGGGGTATCTATTGATTTCATCACATCAATATGAATACCAACAGAAGTCGCATCACGAAGTTCTGGCTCTAATGCTTGAATATTATCACGAATTTGCCCTACTCCATAATGGCATCCTCCATCAGCTATAAAGCGATCCATTTTCTGTAAAGAATTAAGATACTTTTGACTACCTAAAACCATCAACATCTTTTTATCGGTTCTTTTCATCGAATAATTCCACTCTTTTATCTCCCCATTAGTAAGACTTGGAAATCTAGAATCAAACCAAATGACATTCCCTTTTTGAGGCTCTCTATTCAAAAAAGGAGCGAATAATGAAGTTTGGGAGCCCAAAACAATTGGGAAGGCACCCTGAGACATAATACTATTGATCACCTCATTAAAAGCAACATAAGTATCCATCATTTTCCGACCACTTCTAACATGTCCAACATCACAAATTGTCAACGATGGAAAATGGTCATATAGATCATAGATAGACTTACGCAGTGTATCATAATTTTCTCGACCTTGATCTGCCTCTTCTAGATCTAGAACACTTAGCAAAACTACAGCTCCAGTGCTAAAAACTCCTACTTCAGAATTTTCCGTAAATCTTCTTATTCTTCTTCCAAGTTTGCCATCCATAAAAGAAGAAGACGAGATCACCTCAAAATCAACCTCCTCAATCAAGTCTAAAAAATCCATATCATTCAATTAATTCAATACTTCAATCACGCAGTACAACCGTTAAAACTACAATGATTTATAGCTCTACATAAATTTAATGAAATATCTTAAAATTCGGACTTTTTTAGATCAAGAAACATTTTCATTTAAAATTAATAAAACAGACTCCTATTCGTTAGGTGAAAATAGACATATTATTTATCATAAGGACAATACAAACTTCTTTCCTAAATACTTCTCATTAGAAAAAATTCAATGCTCAAATCAACAGAAAACTCAAACTAAATTAGATACCAAACAAAAAGAAGTAACATAAAAGAACTTTGTTTTCTGTAAACCTCTTATTTATTTTAAAGAGTAAAATAGCAGATATCCATTCTCAAGTATTAGCCCAATAATGCAAAAAAACACCTGTCATGAACATATTATCAAAGTACCCGATCTCAATTTCATCAACACATCCTGCATGTTGAACATTCACTAAACGACGTTTTAAAAGTATATTTTCATACATTAAATTGGGTTTAAGAGCTATTTCCAGATGGATTCATTCGTACTTTGTCCATGGTTTGTCCATACTTCGTCCATGGTTTGTCCACCGATTCTCCATCGATTTGATGGAAAATCGATAGACAAACCATGGAGGAGATTCTAAGCAACCATGAACATAGTTACTATCAAACAACCTTTAAACAGCATTGGATGAACACACAGATCCCCAAGCATACACTCTATGCATGAGTAATCTTGTGGAGATAATCATATAGTTTTAAGGATATAAACCCCTTGTAGTATCCATTCTTCGGTTCTAGAATCCTCGTAGGCATTACCTAATAATCACCTCCAAAACAGAGGAAGTAGTGCAAAGTGAAGAAGCAATATGAGATAGACACATAAAAAGAGGATGTCCAACAAACAATGGACATCCTCTTTTATATAATATTCTTACAACAGAGACTATTTCTTTTCCGAACTACTCTTTGTAGTCGTTTTCTTTTTCGTTACAGTCTTTTTTGCAGCTGTAGTCTTCGTTGTCTTTTTGGTGGTAGTCTTTTTAGTAGCAGCCTTCTTCGTTGCCGTCTTTTTTGCAGCAGCTTTTTTAGGCTTTGGTCCTTCTTCGACAACCTTCATACAGTCTTCGAACGATAAATCTTCGACTACTGTATCCTTAGGAATCTTATAGTTCGACTTTTGGTAAGCAATATATGGTCCCCAACGTCCCATAATTACTCTCAAATCGACATCTTCCTCGAAAGTTTTCAATAGTGCTTTTCTATCTTTCTCTCTTTTTTCCTCGATCAACTCTACAGCACGATCCAATTCAATCGTAAGCGGATCGTCTACGTCTTTCTTTAAAGAGACAAATTTACTATCATGGCGCACATAAGGACCAAATCTTCCGACACTTACAGTCACCACCTTTTCTTCGTATTCTCCAAGTTGACGAGGCAATTTAAATAGATCTAAAGCCTCCTCTAGGGTAATTGTTTCAATACTTTGACCATGTCTCAAGCTTGCAAACTGAGGTTTCTCTTCGCTATCCTCTTTTGATTCACCAAGTTGTGCCATTGGTCCATAACGTCCAATACGAACAGAGACAGGCTTTTCGGTCTTCGGATCAACACCCAAGATACGCTCTCCTGAAGATCGTTCTGAATTTTCAATTACATCTTCGATATTAGCATGAAATGGCACATAGAATTCATCTATCATTTCGTTCCACACACGCTTACCTTCCGCAATCTCATCAAACTCCTTTTCAACCTTTGCTGTAAACTTATAGTCGACAATAGAGTCAAAGTTCTTCACCAAGAAATCATTTACAACCAACCCAATATCAGTTGGGAATAGCTTTCCTCTCTCAGCACCAGTAATCTCAGTACAAGTCTCGGAATCTAGATGACCATCTTGAAGCAATAAACGTTGATACTCACGTTCAGTCCCATCACGATCTTCTTTTACAATATAGTTTCTATTCTGTATTGTTGTAATGGTCGGAGCATAAGTAGAAGGACGTCCAATACCCTGTTCTTCAAGTTTTCGTACCAAACTTGCCTCTGTAAATCGAGGAGGCTTCTGGGTAAAACGCTGCGTTCCAACGATCTCAGATGGAACCAACACTTCCCCCTCATTCAAAGGTGGCAATAACCCCTTGTGAATTGGATTCTCTTGCCCTTCATCGTCTGTAGATTCAAGATACACACTTAAGAAACCATCAAAAACAAGGATCTCACCTGTTGCGACAAAATGCTCATCTGTTCCTGAAACACCGATTTTCACGGTGGTTCGTTCTAGTTTGGCATCTGCCATTTGAGAAGCAATGGTTCTTTTCCATATCAACTCATATAGCTTTTGTTCTTGCGGTGTACCAGGTACAGTAGCCTGATTCATATAAGTAGGACGGATTGCCTCGTGAGCTTCCTGTGCACCTTTGGCCTTAGTCTTAAATGTTCTTAAGTGATAATACTTATCACCATACTTCTCCACAATAGTCTCTTTCGCAGCATCTAAAGCCAACTGTGAAAGGTTTGTCGAGTCGGTACGCATATAAGTAATTTTTCCAGCCTCATATAGCTTTTGAGCAACGGACATAGTCATACTTACAGGAAAACCAAGTTTACGACTTGCCTCTTGCTGCAACGTAGAAGTAATAAAAGGTGGCGTTGGTGATTTCTTCGCAGGCTTTTTAACAATTGATTCAATATGGAACGATGCACCATTACATTGGTCTAAGAAATGCTTCGTCTCATCAAAAGTTTTAAAACGAGTTGAAAGTTCTGCCTTTAACTCTGAGCTCCCCACTTTTTCATCTTCTGTATGAAAAAGTGAAGTGACACGATATGCAGAAGTAGGCTGAAATTTCTGGATTTCTCGCTCTTGATCTACAATAAGTCTCACAGCAACAGACTGAACACGACCTGCCGAAAGAGAGGGTTTTACCTTCTTCCAAAGAACAGGAGAGATCTCAAAACCTACCAATCGATCCAAAATACGACGAGCCTGTTGGGCATCTACCAGATTTAGATCCAATAGTCTTGGATTATCTATCGCTTTGGTAATCGCACTCTTGGTAATCTCATGAAATACAATACGTTTAGTCGTATCAGGACTAAGACCAAGTACTTCCATAAGATGCCATCCAATTGCTTCCCCTTCACGGTCCTCATCGGATGCGATCCATATAGTTTTCGCGTTCTTCGCTGCTTTCTTTAATTCAGCAACTACCTTTTTTTTATCTTCTGAAACCACATAGCGTGGTATATAATTATTTTTCAAGTCAATCCCAAAGTCCTTTTTATCAAGGTCTCGGATATGTCCGAAACTTGACATGACCAAGAAATCTTTACCAAGAAATTTCTCTATGGTCTTCGCTTTGGCTGGTGACTCGACTATTACCAGATTTTCTTCCTTCATCTGAAACGGATTTGAAATATCAGCTAAAATACTATTCACAAAGTAACGAAAAAGCAACACGTTCATCAAAAAAACGTTTGCGTTTATTACAAAATATCAAAAATATCTGTTTTAAGCCTCCAAAGATTCAATATTTTCAACTTCTTGAATATAATTAATTATCTTTGAAAAGTAGGATAATAAAGAATCAAAAATGAAAGAACAGATCTCTTCTTTTAAAAAATACATCATAATTTTTTGGGCTATTATTGCCAGTGGTATTATTGGACTTGTGGTCTTTTTCTATGGAATTTCTGCAGGATGGATGGGATACATGCCAACTCTTGAAGAACTCGAAACACCTCCAAATAGTTATGCATCAGAGGTTTATTCCGAAGACAGCGTACTATTACGAAAGTTTTTCTATCGAAATAGATCTAATGTAGATTATCAAGATATTAGTCCTAATACCATAAATGCACTGATTGCCACAGAGGATTCTCGTTTCTATGATCATTCAGGAATAGACCTTATTGGTCTTTTTCGTGTAGTCAAAGGGGTCGCCACAGGGAATGAAAATGCTGGCGGAGGTAGTACATTATCTCAACAGTTAGCCAAAATGCTATTCCCGAGAGAAAAATTTGACCATAAGATAGAGCTTGTAATTCGTAAGTTTAGAGAGTGGGTGATTGCCATACGTTTAGAGAGAAACTTCACCAAAGAAGAGATCATCAAGATGTACCTAAATAAATACGACTTCTTGAATTTGGCTGTTGGAATCAAATCTGCAGCGCATATTTATTTTAGTACCACTCCTGATAAACTAACAATAGAGCAGTCGGCAATGCTAGTTGGAATGGCAAAAAACTCCGCTCTTTATAATCCATTGAGAAGACCCAAAATGGTGAAAGAGCGTCGAAATGTGGTTCTAAAACAAATGTATAAATATGGCTATATTACTGAAGGACAAAAGAAGGATCTACAAAAGAAAGATCTAGGATTAAAATATCAGAAAGAAGATTTTAAAGTGGGAGTTGGAACCTATTTTACGGAGTATCTGCGTACAATCATGCAACACAAAAAACCAGAGAGAAAGAACTATGCTTCTTGGCAAGATCAAAAGTTCAAAGAGGATCTTAACGAGTGGAACAACAACCCTCTTTTTGGATGGTGTTATAAAAACCGTAAGATGGACGGATCTCCATACAACCTATATAAGGATGGACTAAAGATCCATGCAACCCTAAACTCTAAGATTCAGATGTATGCAGAGAATGCTGTAAAAAAACACCTTTCTGTCAATCTACAGCCTGCATTTTTCAAAAACCTTAAGCATTATAACCATCCGCCTTTCTCTAACGATCTTTCTAACGACGAGATCAATGGGATTCTTAAGATGTCCATCAAACAGAGTGAGCGTTACCGTGTCCTAAAAAACAAAGGGAAAAAGTTTGATCAGATAATGGAGGACTTCAAGAAACCAACCCAAATGACGGTATTCTCTTGGAGAGGAGATATCGACACCATTATGTCTCCTCTTGATTCTATTAAATATGATATGAGCTTCTTACGATCTGCAATGATGACTTACGATCCACGTTCTGGGCATATCAAAGCCTATGTCGGAGGACCTAATTATCGTCATTTCATGTATGATATGGTAAAAGATGGAAAGCGTCAGGTTGGATCTACGGTAAAACCATTCCTCTATACATTAGCCATGCAGAATGGCTTGACTCCATGTACTAAAGCCCTCAATATTGAATATACCTTTACCCTTCCTGATGGTTCCACTTGGACTCCTCAAAACTCGGGTTCAGCAAAATATGGCGAAAATGTCACTTTAAAATGGGGGTTAGCGAACTCTGTAAACAACATCTCTGCTTGGATTATGAGACAATATAATCCGGAAGGAATGAAGAAGGTAATGAGAAAGATGGGAATCACGAGTAGAATAGATGCTGTTCCTTCTATGTTCCTTGGTACTACTGAAATTTCAATCTATGAGATGGTCGGAGCTTTTGGATGTTTCTCAAACAAAGGAATCTTTACCAAACCTATTTTTGTTACAAACATCGAGGACAAAAATGGAAATATTGTTGCCGACTTCGAACCATATAGAGACGAAGCAATCAGTAAGAACACCGCATATCTAATGATCAACCTACTTCAAGGTGTGGTCAACAAAGGAACGGGATCTCGCCTAAGATGGAACAAAGAGTATGGTAGATTTACGGCCGCACTAGGAGGTAAAACGGGAACGACACAAAACCATTCCGATGGTTGGTTTATGGGGGTTACTCCTGAGTTGGTTACTGGAATATGGACTGGAGCAAAACTTCGTAGTATCCATTTCGACAACATTAGAATGGGACAAGGTGCAAACTTAGCTCTTCCTATTTATGGATATTTCATGCATCAAGTTTATGACGACACCTCTTTAGGATATACACAAGACACTAAATTCGAAAAACCAGAAGAGTTTAATATAAGCCTTGACTGTGATAAGGATTCTGAAAAGGCGATCGAACAAAAAACAAATACTGTCATAGAAGAGGAGTCCTCTGATTTCTTTTAGTAATAAGAGCCTTTTTTAAGCAGTTTTAATACAATAGTTCACGATATAGGAACCAATCATTCAAAAACTTTTAATGATTGGGTTTTTTTTCTATATTGCGTAGTATCAGGTATAAGCATATTTTACCATGTTTGGGAATTCCGTTCAAATCGGAAGCTGTCCCCGCAGCTGTAATCGATCAAAGACCTTTGTATAGGGTTGAGATTGCACTACAATAGCCACTGTCTTTATCGTGAGATGGGAAGGAGTAGTTGCAAGAGATTGTAAGCCAGAAGACCGACCTGATAGGAAATGCTTTCGGGGTAAGAGTGAAGTATATTGTGATACTTAATTACACCAAACAAAGCAAGAGATTGCTGCCATAATCTCTTTTCCGAAAATACTGTTTAGAACCGGAAGTTACCTCCATAGCTTTCGGTTTTTTCTTTTATAATACTCGACAAACACCCTCTTTTTATATTCTTGGACTTCATAAAAGATCCTTTACATGCAGAGTTATTCCAGAATCTAAACAGATAATCTCACGATATACTCCTTCTCTGTATCTTCTCCTTCAGCAAGTCGGTTGTTTACATCTCTATTTAACATTCTGATACAAAATCAATTCTATTCACTTCTTGAAAAGGAAAAGAACAAGGGTATATACACTCTTAATGAGATGTTAAATACACTCTATCGTTAAAAAGCTCCCTGTTTACCTACACTTATTTTAATATATTTGCATGCTTGATAACATAATTTAATTTCTATGCTTTCAAGAAGTAAACCTTATTATGCCTTAATACTATGGCTTCTACTCTTTTTTTCATGTAAAAAAGATGTCACTAGTGAATATATTACCGACAGTCCAAGTCAAATAGTGGTAGAGTGTATAGTCTCACCTCAAAAAACTTGGAATGTTTGTATCGGACGCACCTATCAATTTACTGAAAGTGTTCCCAATATTCATATCCCTCCAAAAGACATTGAGGAAGCCTACATCATCGAGGATAGAAATAAAAAGATCCCACTTCATTACGACGAAAACGCCTATGCTTTCGTTCATAACAGCTCTCCTAAAGAAGGAAGTCATTATAAACTTGTGATTAAACGCAAAAACAACCCAGATGTTATAGTAGAAGATACGGTACCCAAACAATTCGAGGTAGAAGAGGTTTTTGGAAATATTCGTACAGTAAAATTCTTTGTAGAAAGTAACGACTCACAGTCATGAAAACAAAACTTCATCAAAATAAAAGGGGATTTTAGCCAAAACACCTTTATTAAAATAGATCTTCGTGTCATCAAACATCATAGTGAAAGAAATAAAATAACAAAGACCATTTTAAGGTAGAATCGTATATGATAAATCAGGCAATTTTTTATTGTAAAGGATCTTCTTGACAGCTATGTCTTCCTTAGAAGATCTTTTACCTGTCTGATATTGTTTTACTACTACTCTAACTTGAACTATAAGTCCTTGTTTCGTTATTGTTTTTCCAATCAAATCCGCTACTTGATTAACATCTGTCAATAAAGTGTCCTTTAAACTTCTATGTACTTGTGAGAATAACAATCTCTCAATCGGATTATATTTAGAACAATATGGCGGATAGTGCACTATCGATATTTTCAGTCCGATCTTAGCCGCAAGTGCTTGCAACAGTACTTTGAATAAGTGATGCCTATATCCATTGGCTCCACCGCAATCGCAAAGTATCAATATCTGTGTAACCTCAGGATAATTGTAAACTCCAAAGTTGTTCCACCACCACAATAAATTCTCAATGACAAACTCCGCGGTTTCATGCGAGTCTCCTATAGACATATAATCATTGTTGTGTTTTATATCATAAATACCATGTGGAATAGCTTTACCTGTTGTTAAATATGAATAGTCATGATCGTAAACCTTCGGAGTTCCTTCTTTTTTGCATAATACTCCTTGATCTCTTGTTAATTGCCCGAGGACTTCTTTTTTCTTAGTGTCTATACTTATGATTGGATTGTGTGGCATGTTGGTAAACAGCAACATTAAAACTCGTATGATATGAAATTGTTCTTCTCTATTTTTACTTTCACCAGTACTTATCGATTTACTAGGTTTGCGGCGACAGTAACCGTTGTTTTTTAATATTCTTTTAATCTGCCCATTAGACAGTGTTATGTCATATTTCATTAGAATAAACGTTGCAATATCACAAGGTCGAAGATGAGTCCATTTTACATTTGGGTCCGTTGGACTTCCTTCCATATGATCTGCAACATAAGACAAAATCTTATGTGTAAGACCTTCTAGTTCATCTTCTTTTTTTTTCTACCTCCTCCAGTTTTTCGAATTCTTTTGTGTTGGGGATTAAAATCTTCAGACTCAACTTCCTTCACTCCAGACAATATCGTTTGACGACCACATCGAAAAACCTCAGCTAAGTAGCGTTGACTTCCATAGCCTAAACTTAGGTATTCATATGCTAAAAAATGACGCTTCTACTTTTCATTCAGACTTTTATAGTAAGCCAATTTATTTGTCGTGGTTCGAGGGTCGTAAAAAATCTTTCGTCTTGCCAATTTGTAGTCTTATTTTAATTCAACATAATATGTAAAATTACATAAAATGAACAAATTTTGGTCTACTTAACTGGTATAGTTTATAGAAATTGCTTCACAAAGAAGATTCTCATGGTAGATCGATCATAGATATGCTTTGGAATACCAATAGTACGGAGATCTCAGAGATAACCACTGTGAATAAAAAGATAGAACTATATGGATTCGTAAATGTTTCATTAAGGCACAATATGAATTTAAGCTGCGGAGTACGAACACTAGTAAACTTTGAAGAGAACTATGTCGCATATCAAACGGCATTAAACTTTGATTTCTCCTCGAAGAGTTCTTTAATCATGAGTGCTGGCCAATATTTTAATACTTTACCAAGTAATTTCTATCATCATGATTTCACTCTTCAACAAAGCCAACAGTTTGCAGTAGACTACAACTACACTTCATACAAAACATCTTTGGGGATTGCATTCTTTATGAAACAAGAGAAAGGAGGGAACTATGTCCACTACAATAAAGAGATAGATAGTCAAAAGGTTAAGGGAGTAGAATTGATGTATCGACAGGCTATTGGAGACCAATGGATGTTCGAAATTGCCAATACATGGATAGATAGTAAGATGAGTATAGACCAACACTCTTACGTAGGTGATCGAGATATGGACTATTTCATAAAGAGTTCTCTGCAATACAAGAATAGCAACGGTCTCTCTGCGACTTTATCATTTCAATCACGACAAGGAGCTTTATATACACCTATTGTAAGCACAAGAACATTTAATCAATATAAGATTCCAGTTTACGATAACCAATACAATAATAATCGTTACAATCACTATAATCGATTAGACGTAATGATAAGCAAATACATTGCATATAAGAATCATTCGTTGGTCGCTTTTGCTTCCGTAAACAATCTCCTAAATAACCATAACATCTCCTCTTTTTACTATGATCAAGACTTCGACTCAAAATATAATAATTACTATACATTACGAACCTTTTACTTAGGCTTTGTATGGAGATGGGACTATCAAAAATAACAAAGGCCATCATTGAATTATACAAAAATAAAACAGATAATCCTATGAGGATTGTTCTATGCATCTATAAAAGAGAGAGCCAAATCTATTAATGGGGCTCCTAGATCTCAATGTGAAATATTTACTATCCATGCTTTTTTATCGTACATTTGAACTACAAAAATTGGAACTTTTTATACGATGAATATTACGGATTTTAGGATCACAGACTATCTTGAGACACTGCAAAAGATTGCAGAAGGAGAGAGGGTAGAGATTTCTCAACCCTATGGACTTGTTAGAGAATCACACTATTACTATAGCAATCTATTTCCTCATGCTATTGGTAATATTGCATCAAGTAGAACTGCAATAAAGGAGATTCGTAAATACCGAAGATTGGCACCACACCTTATACTCCCTCAACGTGTTGTGACCATACACCATTCGGCATTCAAGTCTAAACTATCCTCTTCTAGTTTTCAAGTTTTTCTTAGCGAAACAGACGATGAAGAGTCCTATAGTATTCCTGTTGAAAAACTAGAAGGTTACGATCAATTCCACTTTGATGCGTTTCCTTATGCTACACTTTCTACTGAATATCGATTAGATTGGAGTCGTATGATCATTTTAATGATACGTCAACTTCAAGAATTAGGAGCTGTAGTTTCGGTTGAAAAAGAGGATAAAAAGTCATTAAAAGAGGCATATGCAAAAGAAATTGGCGAAAGATTATTCGTAGACAAGTGTGAAGTGCCTTCCCCTCTATATATTCAACTAAAAGAGGCAACTGTCTTTGTTCTACCATGTAGAAACAAAAAGGTAGAGATTAGAGTCGTGGGATCTATCGCACCCTATGAGAGAGAGATACTTGAATCTCTTAGTCCGAAGATATTTACTTCAAGACACTTGGACAATCTATCCATAATAGAAAATAAAACGAAGGTTTTTGACCAGATGATCTTTGGAGAATCATTCCCTCTAGACAATCTTTTTGAATGGACCAAAGGTCTAAAAAATGAATGCCTAAAACTTCATGAAATAGTACCGTCTCTGAGAGACACTATTGCTATATGTGATCGTAAATACGATATGTACAAAGAGGTTAATAGCTCAAGATCCCTGATGAAAAACTACTACTATCGATATGGAGATGAGACAGATGAAATCGCAGAGATCATCTATCAAAACATACATCGTTTGGATAGAACGGATCCTACGTTAGCTTGGGAAAAAGCGGAAAAGATATTTCAAGAACAGAATGAATTTTTGGGAGGGAATTGAAAAATATAAGAGCAAAGGAATCATCCTCTGCTCTTATATCTATGCAACTGTATTACTCTACTGTCACCGACTTCGCAAGATTACGAGGTTGATCGACATCACATCCTCTGTTTAAAGCAATGTGATATGCAAGTAACTGTAAAGGTATCACAGCAACTAATGGGGAGATTGCAGGATGACAACTTGGTATCTCGATGAAATCATTCACCATCTCTTTAAGATTCAGATCCCCTTCATTTAAAACTGCAATAACATTTCCTTTACGAGCTTTTACTTCTTGAATGTTACTCACCACTTTTTCATAATAATGATCCTTAGGAGCAACTGCCACTACAGGTAAATTATCATCGACCAATGCTATAGGACCATGTTTCATCTCTCCTGCAGCATAACCTTCTGCATGAATATAGGAGACCTCTTTCAACTTCAAAGCACCCTCTAATGCAACAGGGAATAGATATCCACGTCCTAAATACAATGCATTAACAGCATCGCTATATTTGTCAGATATAGATTTTATTTTATCCTCTTTCGAAAGAGCAACACGAACTTTATTCGGTACTTCAAGGATCTCTTGAATCAAAATCTCATACTCACTTTGATCTATAGACCCCTTCTCTTTTGCTATCTGAATTGCCATTAGAGTAAGTACCGTTACTTGTGCAGTAAATGCCTTTGTAGATGCCACACCGATCTCTACTCCAGCATGAGTATATACCCCTGCATGAGTCTCTCTCGGAATACTAGAACCAACGACGTTACAAACGCCAATAATAATAGCACCATCCTCTTTTGCCTTCTTTATAGCAGCTAAAGTATCGGCTGTCTCTCCACTTTGAGAAACAGCAATAATAACATCTCCTTTGTTGATAACTGGGGTACGATAACGAAATTCTGAAGCATACTCAACCTCAACAGGGATACGACAATATGTTTCAATTAGATATTCGGCAACCAATCCGGCATGCCAAGAGGTACCACATCCAAGAATAATAATCCTTGGAGCCTTCACCAACTGTGGCATCACATCAATCAAACCACCAAGTACTATAGATTTTCCATCAACGGCAATTCTTCCTTTGAATGATTGCTCGATAGTCGTAGGCTGTTCGTAGATCTCTTTCAACATATAGTGTTCATAACCACCCTTGTCTAGTTGATCTACTTGAATATCTACTCTTTTTATTTCTGGTGTAACAGGGTTGTTTTGGATAGTTTTAAGTGTAAAACTATTCTCTTCAATAATCGCAATATTAAAATCCTGAAGGTAGATCATTTGATTGGTGTATTCCACCAAAGGAGTCGCATCCGAACCAATATAGTATTCATTATCACCAACCCCTATTACTAGAGGACTACCTTTACGAGAAGCGACAAGTCTTTTGGGCTCATCATCACACATTACAATTATACCATAGGCTCCAACAACCTTCTCTAAAGAGAGTCTTACAGCCTCTTCTAGAGATCGATTATCAATCTTATTATATACATACTCAATAAGATTCGCCAGAACTTCTGTGTCTGTCTGAGACTGAAAAGTATAACCTTTCTCTTCAAGACGTTCTTTCAAGATAGCATAGTTTTCGATAATGCCATTATGTACTAACGTAATTTTACCATTCTGTGACTGATGGGGATGAGCATTCTCGTCACTAGGTTCTCCATGGGTAGCCCATCGGGTATGAGCAATACCAATATTTCCATCCACCCTTTTATCAGCAACAAAATCTTCAAGATTGGAGATCTTTCCTTGCTTCTTATAAATTCGGGTTGTTCCATTTGATAAGGCGATTCCAGATGAATCATAACCTCTATACTCTAATCTCTTTAAACCATTAATTAAGATGTTATAGGCATTCTTTTTACCTATATAACCAACAATTCCACACATACGCAAATAAACTAGGTTGGGGTAAATAATTTTCTACTTCCGTAATGAGGTGGTGATATCAATAGTTGTGTGTATATATGATATAAAAAAAACCCTATTACTCATTCTTATAGTTGGAGTACATAGGGTTTTTCATCTTATATTAATCATTAATTTCTCTCAGAGATACCTTTCTTAACATAGATCAATTCGAACTCTATCCCTTGTTCACTTTTATTACTAAATAGTACCGCTCTTTGTGTACTAGCGACTCTGTTAAAAGGAATAAGATACATTTTAGAATTCTCTACTTTATCATGAAGGTATTTGATTACATGTTTGGTCATATCAAACACATAAGAAGACGATGAGCTACTGAAGCTTCCTGCGATATAAGCCCCATTCTCATTATCACGTAGATCTCCATCTTCTGAATCCTTAGGAATATAACGAAGTGTCATTACTCGAGGAACACCCATTGTCCTATATTCAGAAGCAAGTGTATCAACATGAATCTTTAAAGTTGCTTTGTTTATAAAAATCTTATCATTTCCATAAAGATTATCATCTGGAGCATCTACATCGATAGAGTCACTTTGAACAGTCCATCTATCTTTGAGTTCACTAAGAATATTAAGCTTAACAACGGATCTTAATCCTTCGTTAGGCTGAACATATAGATATTTAGAAGAGCCTCTCTCATTACCTAATTCATCAGCAACAGCGGTACCAGTATAGTTATGCTCCATTTTAGGCACTGTAGCAGAATATTTGGTAGAGTATAACGAGATAACTTTCTGAACATCTTTTGTGTCGTTCTCATCATCCGTAGACTCATCAGGCACTGTCGTCGTTGTATAAATATGCATTCTGATACGAAGATCCACTGGATAGGTACTCATTCCTTTTGAAATAGAATAAGAACCATTAGTGGTGATCAATGCACCCGTTCTATTACTTGGAACATTCTGAGGTTCGAGATATATACCTTTTACCTCTTTCACAAAAGCATCCCCATTTTCATAGATTAGGTTGCCACTCTCATCTGTCTTATCCCAAAGAGAGATAATATGTTTTGCATACTCTTTTGTAACCACTATACGAGCAATTTGAGTAAGCGTATCTGCACCAGACATTTGTTGGTGTGGTGTAAAAGTTCCATTACCAATAACCTTGTCCGAAACCAATGAGGTAACATCGAAAGAAGACATATAAGCTTTGTCTTTATCCAGACTTCCAGAAAGCTCTTTTACAACAATATTTTGTGGAGTTAAAGTATCTCCTGTAAACGATCGATAACTTAAAAGGATCACTGCCGAATCCAAAACAGAAGTTGCATTAATCTCTGGTTTATGAGTCAGTCTCATTTGTGTTGCAATCGAACCTTTCGTTTGACCTAGTAATGGGTCGTTTAATACTCCAAAAATACATGCACTAGGTTCATCCACACGAATTGGACTATCTCGCTCATAGAATGAGTCTGAAGTATTATTATCCTTTAGTGTTACCACCTGTAACATTTGGTCATCAGGGATAAGTTCCAATCCGAGATTATTGTTCTTCTCTTGACAGGATACAAAAGCAAATCCTGCTATAAACAATAATAACAGGATTTGATTTTTGCTTTTAAGTTTATCTATAATCATCAAAGCTATTTCCGTTTAAAAAGTTTATTCGGCGGAATTTAGTAAAAATTTGTCATAAAATTGGTTAAACTCCTCGACATATTTATCCTCATCTTGAAACGGTAAGAATGGCTTTCCTGACTCTTCGATATATTTTTCTAACTCAGCATTGATAGTTTCACTACCTTTAATGACACCATCGACATGATCAACCACCATCTTATTGAAATTAACGTAAGTAGGTTCATCAATTTGTGATAAAGCGTCTGCTGGAATTTCATCATCCATTAGCTTTTTCTTCAATTCACTATCAAGAGGTGTTTCGAACTCTGAAGCATAAGGAGAATATACAATCTTAGTATCAGCAAGAAGTGGATTGTCTTTGTACATGTGCTTCAAGAACACTGCAACAAGACCAGTAAACCAACCTTGACAGTGGATCACATCTGGTGCCCATCTTAGTTTGATAACCGTTTCAAGAACTCCTCTTGCAAAGAAAATAGCTCTTTCATCATTATCACTATATTCATTTCCTTCTTTATCAACCAAGGTTGCTTTTCTTTGAAAATAGTCCTCATTATCGATAAAATACACCTGCATTCTAGCTGCTTGAATCGATGCAACTTTAATGATAAGTGGATGGTCTGCATCATTCACTACCAAGTTCATTCCAGAAAGACGAATCACCTCATGCAACTGATTTCTTCTTTCATTAATACATCCAAATCGTGGCATGAAAGTACGAATTTCTTTCCCTTGTTCTTGGATACCTTGAGGTAAGTTTCTTCCGATCTTAGATATTTCCGTTTCAGGCAAGTATGGTGTTATTTCCTGAGAGATAAATAGAACTTTTTTCTTTTCCATTTCAATGTCAAATTTATGGTGCAAATATAAGCAAAAAATGACAAGCAATCAATGTTTTCTTGTTAACCATCGTTATTTGAAACGTTCGATGCTTTTTTCGATGTAATAATTTTTGTTACTTTGTCAGCTCAAATATTCACGCTCCTTGAAAGCTCATTATCAACAACAAACAAGAAGCGTGATTTTTGAAAGATCGTTTTTTAACTATACAAAATGAGGATCGAGAAGACCAAGCTATCCATGAACGCTATCTTAGATGAAAAGCGTCAAGAAGGAACTATTGGATTTGTTCCTACCATGGGAGCATTGCATGAAGGACATTTGTCGCTAGTGCAACGCTCTGTGAATGAAAATGACTATACTGTGGTATCAGTCTTTGTAAACCCTACACAATTTAATAACCCTGAAGATCTTAGCACTTATCCACGTACTCTCGAAGCAGACGTCGAATTACTTAAAGAAGCTGGATGTGACATGGTTTTTGCACCTTCAGTAAAGGAGATGTATCCAGAACCGGACCATCGTACTTTTGATTTTGGCACACTAGAGACAGTAATGGAAGGAGAAATGCGACCAGGTCATTTTAATGGAGTAGGCCAAATTGTAAGCAAACTATTCGACTATGTTCGTCCAGATCATGCCTATTTCGGAATGAAAGATTTTCAACAAGTAGCAATCATCCAAAGACTGGTGGAGTTACTTAATTTGAATGTGGAGATAGTACCTTGTGATATTATTAGAGAAGAAGATGGATTAGCTAAAAGTAGTCGCAACTTACTTCTTACTGAAAATCATAGATTGGCAGCCCCCACAATATACAAAGTATTGAAAGAGTCTGTAGCTTTAGACAAAGCATTGACTGTTGAAAAAACCATTCAAAGAACAATAGCAGAGATAAACAAAAACACTTTATTAGAGGTGGAGTATTTCTCTATTGTAAATGATCGTACACTTCAGCCAATGAACAAATGGGAAGATGCAGAGAGAGCTGTTGGTTGTATTGCTGTACAAGCAGGAGCTGTACGTTTGATTGATAATATTGTTTTTAACTAACGCGAGACTTAAGTATTAATAGTGATGCAAATAGAAGTATGTAAATCTAAAATTCACCGAGCAAAAGTAACCAACGCAGATCTTAATTATGTTGGTAGTATTACTATCGATGAAGATCTGATGGATGCAGCGAACTTAATCGAAAACGAGAAAGTTCAAATTGTAAATGTCAATAATGGAGAACGTCTAGAGACTTACTGTATCCGAGGCGAAAGAGGTTCAGGTGAAATATGTTTAAACGGACCTGCTGCAAGAAAAGTAGCAATGGGAGATATTATCATTATCATCTCCTATGCACGAATGGACTTTGAGGAGGCAAAATCATGGGAACCTTCTTTAGTTTTTCCTGATGAGACGACGAATGCTCTGGTATAATTATTAGAGTTTAAAAGATATTTTAATACAGATCATAGCGAATACCATCAAAAGTATTCGCTATTTTTATATCTATTCTCACTGAAATATATAAAATAGACGCTTTTATGGCTAAGATTAAACATACCTTTGTTTGCCAAAGTTGTGGTGTTACCTCTGCAAAATGGGTAGGACGTTGTAACTCTTGTGGTGATTGGAATACTTTCGTAGAAGAAGTTGTTTCAAGTAAGGACACCAAGAATAATGCCTCTATTTCCTCTATCGGTCATGTAGAGGCAAGACCTTTTAGGCTATCAGAAATTAGTATAAAAGAGTCTGATAGACTCGACACGAATAACGGAGAGCTAAACAGGGTTCTCGGCGGAGGTTTTGTCCCAGGAGGGATTACACTTCTTGGTGGCGAACCGGGTATCGGGAAATCAACACTTGTACTACAAGTTGCCTTGAGTCTAAACGACAAGAAAGTTCTTTATGTTTCAGGAGAGGAGAGCCTTCAACAATTAAAGCTACGCGCCTTAAGAATCAATAAAGAGAATGAAAATTGCGTCTTCTTAAGTGAGACAAGTATGGAAAAGATACTTTTTCACGTAGAAAAGGAGAAACCCGACCTTTTAATTATTGATTCCATTCAAACCGTAGTAACCGAACACCTTGAAACGGCAGCAGGAAGTGTAGGACAGATCCGAGAGTGTGCTAATCTTATTCTCAAAACAGTAAAACCTCTTCAGACCCCAACACTTCTTATCGGTCATATTAATAAAGAGGGGTCCCTTGCTGGCCCAAAGATACTAGAACATATTGTAGACACTGTTCTTCAATTCGAAGGAGATCGAAACCATCTTTTTCGTATCCTAAGAAGTTCTAAGAATCGTTTCGGTTCCACTTCTGAGCTTGGTATCTTCGAAATGGAACAGACCGGTCTTAGAGAGGTCATCAATCCTTCAGAACTTCTTCTTTCTAATCATGACATGCAACTAAGTGGCACCTCCATATCCTGTGTTCAGGATGGAATGCGTTCTTTTATGATTGAAGTACAAGCACTTGTTTCATCCGCAGCATATGGTACCCCGCAACGTTCGTCTACAGGTTTTGATATTCGCCGATTAAACATGCTTCTTGCTGTATTAGAAAAGAGAGCTGGCTTTCGTCTCATGGCAAAGGATGTCTTTTTGAATATAGCAGGGGGAATTAAAATACAAGATCCTGCAATGGATCTCGGTGTAATCACCTCGATCCTTTCCTCTAATTTTGATCTTGCAATCGACACCCGTTGTTGTTTTGCTGGAGAGGTAGGGCTTACAGGAGAAATTCGCCCTGTGAACCGAATAGAACAACGAATTATAGAAGCCGACAAATTAGGGTTTAGACGAATATATCTTGCTGTATCCAATCCATCAAAACTAAAAAACATAAAAGCTCAGATTGAGGTATGTAATGTTCGAAGAATTGACCAGCTTGTAAAAGCTCTCTTTGCTGGGTAATAATCAGATAGTATTGTTCTCTTATATATAAGGCAAGGGTTGGGGATATACATTGATAAAAAATGTAAATAGGGAGGCTTTAGAGAAAAACAGTAGTCTCCATTCTTGTCCAACCTGTCATAGATACAAATAAAAGAGATGACATCAGAGAATTTGAACTATTATGACACTTTTGAAATTGGCAAGTTGACCCTTAAATCTTGATTAACTCTATTTTTTGTAGATTTGTAGTACTATATATATAATATAAACTTGGATACTTTGAATACGAAATTTTCATATATCGCTTTTCTTTCCATTATTTTGACATGGATTGCTTCATCTTGTGCCAATGTAGGACGTCCAACAGGAGGAGACAAAGACACCATCCCACCCACAGTAGTAGAGATGGTTCCCAACATTAAGGAAACTAACTTTAAAGGAGACGAGTTCAAAGTCGTGTTTAATGAATTTGTTTCACTAACAGAACTTCGACAGAAACTAGTAGTATCACCACCACAAAAAGAGAAGCCTGAAATCAAAACTAGAGGTAAATTATTTGTCGTAACATTCAAAGATACCATGTTACAAAATACAACCTACACACTCGATTTTAAGGACGCTGTGGAGGATTATAATGAAGGAAACAAGCTATTAAATTTCAGAACTTCATTCTCAACCGGGAAAACCATTGACACGCTACGTATTGCTGGTATGGTACGTGATGCCAAAAATCTGATGCCTGTTGATGATGCAACAATCTTTATCTATTCAGATCTTGCCGATAGCGCTGCAATCAAAGAGCGCCCCAACTATATAGCAAAGACAAATAAAGAAGGGGTATTTATTGTCGATGGATTGGCTGCGAAAACATATAAGATATATGCTGTTTCAGATCTTAATGGAGATGGCAAGCTTGATAATCACAGTGAACCATATGCATTTCTTCCGCACACTCTTACTCCTTCTGCAAAGTTTATTCCTGAGCAAGACACAATGGTTAGAGGGCTAGACACTCTTTTGGTGACTGGTACGATTAATTACAGTCCCAAACCAGTGCTTCTTTCTATGTCTCAAGAGAAGGTACTATTGCAAACGATGAACGATTATAAACGAATCGATTCAACCCATTTTTACATCGGGTTCTCTGAATCTTTAGATGATAATTTTAAGATTGAGGCAATTAACATTGACAAGCCTATCCCCGAATGGCTATATAAAGAGACTAGTCTCGAAAATGATTCGATCAACTTTTGGATTACGGACCCAGAGGTATACAGCAAAGACACGATCCTTATTTCTGTGACCTATACTGTTCCTGACTCACTCTATAATCCGAAAATACAAACGGATACACTAGAGCTACTGAAACCCAAAAAGATTGTTCCGAAGAAGAAGCGAAGAAGAAAAATTAAAGATAATAAAGTTACTATTCCTACTTTCACATGGGAATCTAATGGCTCTCAAACCGTAGATCCTTACTCTAGAATATATTTGGAAACCAAAGAACCCGTAGCTTCTCTTCCTAAAGAGAGTCTTCATCTTACAGAAAAGATAGATACATTAGATGTTCCTGTGCCATTCACTATCACTAAGGATGAATATAGCGAGAGACTATTCTATATAGACTTTAAGATGAAAGAGAGTGGAAATTATAAGCTCTTAGTTGATTCTGCAGCAACTAAGAATATATACCAAGCTCTTAGTAACAAACTAGACATGAACATCAAGGTTCAGAAAGAATCCTACTATGGCAAAATCATCTTAGATATAAAGAATATTGTTTGCCCTACTTTAATTCAACTTCTTAAAAATGATAAAGACGAAACAGTAGTGAACGAACTTACTGTTCATGCAAATGGAAAAATCGACTTCTTTTATGTCAAACCAGGTAAATATATTTTAAAAGCAATCTTTGATCGAAATAACAATGGGGTATGGGATCCAGGAAATCTATTGAACCAACAAATGCCTGAAGGTGTTGTTTATTATCAAGAGGTAATGAATATCAGATCCAATTGGGATAATGAAAAATATTGGGATCTACCGAACCCTCTCGAGTTTACAAAAGACATTCAGGATAATGACAAGAAGAAAAAAGATGTTATGAAAGATCTTAATTAATTTTGTTTTAATCCCAAGTGTTTCTTAAATTTCGACTATAGACAATTAAGTGATTACAAATAAAAATGTATTAGCTATGGCAAGTATCCGAAAATTAAAAAAAGATATAGATTATATCACAGACATGGTAATCCAAGATTGTTTCCTATACATGGAGTTCCATGATGAGAAGACTAAAGATGCTGCTTGGGATATTATTCTTGAGTTAGACAAAAGTCGTTGTGAGCTTATTTGGAGGACAAATCATCCTGACGGAAAAGACAACCCTAAGTTGGTGAAAAAACATTACCGTGGAATTATTACTGATTTAATTAATGAAATTAATAAATCATACACACAATTTAATGAACTTGTAAAGTCTACAGACTAACGATTTTTTTTATAAATAAATAACAAAGGCTGTCTTCTATAAGATAGCCTTTGTTTTTACCAAACGGAGTGCCTTTTCATGGCACTTGATATTCTTACTTTTATGCCTAGAGTATTATTGATCATCATTGTAACTATTTTTTTTCTCTCTAGTTGTAAAAAAGAGGAGACACCATCTCATCAACAATACCAAGAGACACTCCTCGTCTATATGATTGCTGACAACGATCTTTATAATGAAGCATTCCTCGACTCCTATCAAATAGCGCAAGGTCTTAATAAAGGACAGAAAGTTGTCGTATATATAGATGCAGGTCAAGGAAATGCGAAACTATATGAATTGAATCAACCCAATATGTCAAGCATCCAGAATCATATAGTAAAAATGTACTCTCACGATGACTCTGCAAACCCAAAGGTTATTTACGAAACACTTCAGGAGATGATCCGTCTCTATCCTTCACAAAATTATGATCTCATATTATGGTCGCATAGCAATGCTTGGTTTCCTAATATCCCCACAAGAACTAAATCTTTTGGATACGACAGAGGCACGACTATAAACATCGACAAATTAGTTTCAGCATTACCTATAAAATTTAGAACCATACTTTTTGATTCTTGTCTCATGGGAAGTATCGAAGTAATTTCAGAACTCCAACACAATGCAGAATACATCGTTGCTGCACCTACCAATGTCCTTAAAGAAGGTTTCTACTATAGAGACATGATTCCCAAACTCCTAAACGAAAAAGCACCTATTCAACAAAGATTAATAGATGCATGTCAACAATATATTGATCACTACACAAATCAAATAGAACCATCTCAACAATCCGCTAGCATATCTATCTATCAAACGGCATATATCCCTGAGGTTGAACAAGCTTTTCAATCCATTCGTAATCATCGAAAAGAGGTAATAACATCAGAGAATGTACTACAGCTAGACAACGTATACAAATGTTATGATTTTCATGATATGCTTAAAAAAAACTATTCCCCTCAGGATTACGAAAAAGTCAAAAGTTCGTTAAAGAGACTCATTGTCTTTCATGACCATACTGATTGGTTTCTATCTAAAATAGAACTAGAGAGATCTAACGGGATCAGTTGCTACATCCCGACACGAAACGACAACCAATACTTCTCATACTATCAAACCCTTTCGTGGAGTAAACATTCCGAATACAACCAAGCAATCTTTCCTTAAAGACACTTTGAAATTATACACTTGAAGACTTCAATTTAAAGCATCCACTACCGATGAAACCTTTTGCTGGTCAAAAGAACTCCAGGAGATGTCTTGTCCTCTATCGAAGTGATTCGATGCATGTACCTTCACCGTGTATAATCCTGCAGCTTTGGCTGCGATGACTCCAGGAATACTATCTTCAAAAACCGCAACACCAGAAGTGTTATTATCTAACTTTTCCACTGCTTTAAGATAGATAGATGGATCTGGTTTTACCACATGAACCTCATCACCTGTAGTGACCGTATCAAACATCTGAGACAACCCTGTCTCAGCCAGAAAAGCCTCCACAACCACTTTAGGAGAAGAGGTTACAAGGTTTGTTCCAATCCCCTTCTCTCTAGAATCTTTCACAAACTGTAATGCGCCACTCATTGATTGGGGTTCATTACAAAACAGCACAATGACCCTTTTAATAATTAAATCACCAAGTTCAAGAGGATCCATATCTATTTGATTCTTCTCAACAAACCACCTTGTTATATCAAATATTCCTTTGCCACTAATCTCAGAAAAAAAAGAGAGATCAAAGTCTGGCACTAATTTACGAAACTCAAAAGCAATAGCCTCTTCCCAAGCCCACTCTGTATTAAGAAGTAGGCCATCCATATCAAATAAAAACTGTATCATATATAATGTTATAAATATTCTTAACTAATAGAGAGCCAATCTACAAAGATCCTTTCATTTAAGCCCTTGTACTGAATGAGTTTTATCATTTAAATTTTTATATTTGTTCAGCAACTACAGCTTTTTAGAACCAAGCAATAGTTGTAGATATATAACACATCAGAATTTACAGAAAAGATTATAATTATGAAAAAAGTTGCAATTGGTATCGATATAGGAGGTACTAACACCGTTTTTGGTGTTGTAGACGAGATGGGACAAGTTTTAGTAAAAAATGATATCCCTACACCAAAACATGGGGATGTAGACCGTTATATTACGGACCTATCAGCTGGTGTACAAGAGATGATTGAGTCTGTTAAACAACTAAGTTCAGATATTGAAATTCTTGGTATCGGTATCGGTGCACCAAATGGTAACTACTATAGTGGTACTATTGAATATGCTCCAAACCTATCTTTCAAAGGAGTAGTTCCTCTAGTAGAGCTAGTAAAAAAACGTTTTGATCTTCCTGTAATTGCACTTACTAATGATGCAAACGCTGCTGCTATCGGTGAGATGGTTTATGGTGGTGCCAAAGGAATGAAAAACTTTGTGATGATTACTCTAGGTACAGGTCTAGGTAGTGGTATCGTTGTGAATGGCGATTTAGTATACGGTCACGATGGATTTGCTGGAGAGATTGGACACACTATTGTGGTTCCTAACGGTAGAAGTTGTGGTTGTGGAACTCCTGGTCACCTAGAAGCATACTGTTCAGCTCCTGGTATCAAGAGAACTGCATTTGAGTTATTAGCACACTATAATGGTGGAGATAGCGAACTTACAAAATACACTTTTGACGAATTAAATTCTAAAATAGTATTTGAAGCTGCAGAAAGAGGAGATAAGATCGCAATCGAAGCATTCCAACGTACTGGAAAATTGTTAGGTAGAGCATTGGCTGATACAGTTCATCACCTAAGCCCAGAGGCAATATTCCTTTTTGGTGGTCCAACGGCAGCAGGAGATTATATCTTTAAGCCAACCAAAGAATCGATGGAAGAGTACTTGTTACCAATCTTTGCAAACAAAGTACGTATCCTTCCTTCTGAATTGAAATCAGGAAGCGCAGCTATTGTTGGTGCATCTGCATTGGTTTGGAACGAAATCAACAAATAATATACTCTTGACAAAAGAGAATACAAATAAGGGAGCGCAAAGCTCCCTTATTTGTTTATATCTTCTTTAATAGTCTTCAAAAACCTCTGCTTATAAGAGTACTTCAGTCTCCCAGATCAATTTCTTTCCAAAGCCTAGACGGTTGTCTGTGAACTTCATCTGTTTTGGAGAAATAATCCAAAGATCACTCTGTTTTAGTACTGCATATGGAAATCTCTTTAGATATTTTAAACGATATTTAGAGAACATAGATGCCTCGATGCACTCCATCTTAGCAGACACTTGAAGTCCCTGAATCATTCCCACCTTCTCTGTCTCCAATACAATGCTAAGAGCAACACAACTATTTTCTATTGCCTGTGTTCCATGTTTGGTTTTTGTATCGGTAGTAACAATAAAAATATTCTCTTCTGCATCATAAGTATAAAAACAGTTTGCAACCCATGGCATATTATTCACACAAGTAGCAAGAGTCATCACATGATGCTCATGAATAAAATCTACAAATCTTTGATCTACTTTCCCCATCTTACAATTCGCTCCAATAGTAGTTTATAGTTTTAATAATCGATGGATTCAAACTCTCTCCAACAGGAAACGATCTAGTATTGTCGGCAAGGAAAAGTTTATCCTCTTCACTATATTCTTTATTTGGAAAGTAAACGTCTACTTTAATTTCAAAAATTCTACGAGGATCCGAAATCATCACTTTTGTCACTTCAGCTCGAGTCCCAACAATATCAATTCCTCGATCTCTTGCTCCAATGCCGATGATAGTCAACATACAATTTGCAAACGCGGTAGCAACCATATCTGTAGGAGAAAAAGCTTCCCCTTTACCACAATTATCCACAGGAGCATCCGAAAGAATCTCCACCTCAGAAGCTAGATGAGTGCTCTTTATACGAAGATCTCCTAAGTAAATAGAATTAGCTGTAGTCATAATATTTACATCTTTTTAGTGAAAAACAAACCATTCGTTTTCATCTCAAATGTAGAAAAATTCAAGAGGTTTATTGCAGAAAACTACGACGTTTTTTATCTTTTAGACATCTCATCCTCAACACGATTAAACTCCTTTTTTAAAAGTTTTCTATCCCTCTCACTCTTTGGGTTTTCGACATACGTTTTATAATATTGAACCAATCGGGGATGATCTCGATACATTCTTATAAAGATGGTGGACTCTGATGTCGATATAAACATAAAGGCTATAATCAACCAAAAGAAAGAACGCTTTAAGGTACTCCCTACGGGGACATTTTGTTTATAGAAGCTTATCAATTCAATCAAAAAAGATTGCATTATAAAGAATACACCAAGCCAAAGAAGAATACGATAATAAGGCCAAATATACTCCATTGAACTTAACCCTAGTAAAATCAATATACACCCAACCCCTTGGCTCACCCTATCCCATCTAAGTTTCCTCTTACGGAAATCTCGAAAATAGGTTAAAAGATCCACCTCGTTCAAAGAACCAATGGTCCAAACAAGATAAAAGATAATAAGAGCTAAACACACAGTCAAACTATAAAATCGATATGGAAATATCAATGTGATTCGAAGAATTAGAGTGAGCCCAAAAACATAGAGTAAAAAAGATTCAATTTTCTTCATAATGTCTCTTCTTTAAGTAGAGGAAATATTTGTTATCAACAATAAATATACACCTTATATTCAATTTTACATAACAATACAACTATTTTCTATCTATCTAATTTTTATTATTTTGTATAAGCATAATGTGATTTAATACAGATATACCCAAATATGATACTAATAACAGGTGGAACTGGAATGTTAGGAGCACATCTTTTGCTTTCATTAAGCAAAGGAGATGATCGAATAATTGCAACAAAACGCAAAAGTAGCGACCTTACTTCTGTTAAAAATATTTTTAATTTCTTCGAACCCAAAGAGGCCGAAACACTATTTAAAAAGATTGAATGGGTAGATGCCGACATAAATAATCCAAGCAGACTAAGAGAAGTCATGAAAGGGGTGGTTATTGTTTATCACACCGCAGCAATCGTTTCATTTTCGAAAAAGGATGAAAAAGAGATGATCCTCAATAACCGTGAAGGAACAGCCAATTTAATTGACATTGCGATAGAGAATAAAGTCAAAAAGTTTTGTCATGTCAGTTCAGTTGCTGCTCTAGAGAAAATATCTGATAAAAAGTTTACAGACGAAGAGAACTATTGGAAGAGTGATAAAGACAAAAATGCATACGCTATCAGTAAGTACCAATCTGAGATGGAGGTATGGAGAGGCCACGAAATGGGGCTTCCTATTGTAATTATTAATCCATCTGTCATCCTCGGTTCGGGCAATTGGCAAAAAGGAAGTCCACGATTTTTTTCAACCATTGCAAAAAGAATATATTTCTACACAGAAGGGGGTACTGGTTTTGTGGATGTAAAAGATTGTATAGAGGCAATGGTTCAGCTAACCTCTGATAAAAATTGGAATGAAGTAAAAGGCCAAAAATTTGTTTTAAACGGATACAATCTTCCATACAAAGCGATCTTCGATAATATTGCAAAAGAGCTTCACGTCGTTGCTCCCAAATGGAAAATCACGACATCTGGAATGAAATTAGCCTACTGGATCGAAGCGGTACTTTCTCGACTATGTAGAAGAACTCCAAAATTAACAAAAGCAACCCTCAAAAGTGCATGCAACAGAAGCTACTACAATGGAAATAGGATAGAGACCAAAATTGGTCTTCAATACACCCCTATCGAACAAACCATTCATCGAATTGCGAAACAATATATACAAGAGCACTCGTAAGAAAAAAGGTCACATCCAAACTTAGATGTGACCTTTTTATATCTTAAGTAGAACTTTCAAAAAAAATTAGATATTGAAAGCCTCTTTTATTTTATCCACATAGTCTAACTTCTCCCATGTAAAAAGCTCAACTTCTATCTCTTTACCTCCAGCATAAGGAGAAGAGAATTGTTTTTTTACAATTTGAGGTTTTCTACCCATATGACCATAAGCAGCAGACTCCTCATAAATAGGATTACGTAACTTTAGTCTCTCCTCGATTGCATAAGGTCTAAGATCAAAAATCTCAGAAACTTTATTTGCAATCTCGTTATCTGACAATGCCACTTTTGAACGACCATAAGTATTCACAAAGATGTTAATTGGCTCTGCAACACCAATAGCATAAGACAACTGAACAAGTACCTCTTCAGCAACCCCAGCAGCAACCAAGTTCTTCGCAATATGTCTTGAAGCATATGCAGCAGAACGGTCTACTTTTGAAGGATCTTTTCCAGAAAAAGCACCACCACCGTGAGCCCCTTTTCCACCATAAGTATCCACAATAATCTTACGACCAGTAAGTCCTGTATCTCCATGAGGTCCACCAATCACAAACTTCCCTGTTGGGTTTACGTGAAGGATCAGATTCTCATCAAAAAGCGATTGAACACGTGCAGGAAGCGTAGCAATAGTTCTAGGCAATAGAATATTCTTCACATCTTCACGAATCTTATTCAACATTGCTTCATCCTCATCAAAATCATCATGTTGTGTAGAAAGAACCATCGTATGAATACGAACAGGTTGATGCGTATCTTCATCATATTCAATCGTTACCTGCGACTTTGAATCAGGACGTAGGTAAGTCATCTCTTTTCCTTCTCTTCGAATCGCAGCAAGCTCAATTAACAACTTGTGTGAAATCTCTAAAGAAAGAGGCATAAACTCATCCGTATCTGTTGATGCATAACCAAACATCATCCCTTGGTCACCAGCACCCTGATTTTTACGATCTTCGCGATCTACACCACGGTTAATATCATCAGATTGTTCGTGAATAGCAGATAATATTCCACAAGAATCTCCATCAAATTTATACTCACTCTTAGTATAACCAATTCTATTAATTACGTCACGAGTACGCTTTTGAACGTCAATGTATGTATTGGTCTTCACCTCCCCTGCAACAACTACTTGTCCAGTAGTAACCATTGTCTCAATAGCCACTTTAGAGTTTGGATCGTAAGCCAATAATGCATCTAATAGTGCATCTGATATCTGATCAGAGACTTTATCTGGATGTCCTTCAGACACCGATTCTGAGGTAAATAAATAACCCATATTTATAAATTTTAATGCCGACTCCGTGTCGGTCAAAACAATTAAACATTAAAATTTGGATGGGATTATATGATTGATAAGTTTGCAGAAAACAGCATTGCTTTAGCATTTTTTTCTGTGGTTGCAATCAATCAAATCCGTCCACTAATTCTATTATTTAAATGCAAAAGTAAACTTTTATTTTTAATAAAAGGCAAAAAGATCTTCTAAATTACAAGCACGACCTCTTATTTAGAAAAGACGATCGATTACAACTACCCCCTTGTAGTCAAAGACTTAAAGACATCCTCTAGTTCAGAGCTAAACATATTTATATGCATAATAGGATTCTTTGTTTCCACAGCAAACCAAAAGATATGTTCTTCAATAGGGGTGTGATCTCGCGCTTCAATCAAGTAGAAATGGTCTATTCGCTGAACTTTAGCAAATACTGAAAGTTGTTCAATATTTTCTTGATTCAATGGCAATTTAAACTTCACCTTGTATCGTGGATTCATATGATGCTCTCTAAGTAAAATATCACATCGGTCATCGGCAACAATCTTCCCTTCATTAATAATCACAACTCGGTCACACATCTGCGATACTTCACTCATTATATGAGAAGAAAAAAGTACAGTTTTTCCAACACTAACGTTTTTAATAAGCTCTCGAATCTCTATTATTTGATTGGGATCAAGTCCATTCATTGGTTCGTCTAGTATCAGTACTTTAGGATCGTGAAGAAGAGCTTGAGCAAGCCCAACACGCTGTTTATAACCTTTAGACAACATCCCGATCTTCTTATTGGACTCTTTAGATATACCACAAAGAGCAATCATCTCCTCCACTCGATCTTTAGGACGTTTCACCCCATAAAGAGAAGCTACATGTCTTAAATACTCTCGTATATATAATTCATCATAAAGAGGGTTGTGTTCAGGCAAATATCCAATCTCTTGCTGTACTTTCACTCGACTCTCTTGAATATCCATGCCCAACACAGATACTATTCCACTACTAGGACGCATATAACCAGAAATAATCTTCATTAAGGTAGATTTACCTGCCCCATTGGGGCCAAGAAAACCCACAACATCTCCCTCATCTAGCGAAAGAACCACATTGTCTAATGCTTTTTGGTTTGAAAAAAATTTACTAACCTCTTTTATGTGAATTGACATAACGTGTTTGTTTTATTAAAATTATTCTGAATAAAGTGGCTCAAAACGATTAAGCTTAAATCATTTTATTTTTAACAGAATGATACGCAAAAAACCGGATTATTTGTTCCTATCCCTCCTTATGATATTTCTCATATAAAATAAGAGAACAAATGGTCGATTATTATCAAAATCCAAAATTTAAGATTAAATTTGCTAAATCGAAATTCTCTAAAATAAACTTTTCGATCATTTTTAATTCGGGTGGTCTCTAAAATAAAAGATAAAGATAATAGATGTTTTCTATACTTTTAGATATCGTCTTTAGAACTATAACCACAGACATCATTTTATAAACTTAGACTCTTTTTTTGGCACTAGAGTCACCGAGAAAATTTGATTACCCATGAAAGACAGAAACTTCAACTATGTCAAAAGCTTAACAACTTTCCAAAGACAACAAACTTCTGAAGTGATAATCGGTGGGGTCGGTGTTGGAGGGGACAATCCCATCCGTATTCAGTCGATGACTGATACAAACACCAACGACACAGAAGCTACTGTTGAGCAAATTGAAAGAATTGTAAAAGAGGGTGCAGACTTTGTTCGTATGGCTGTCCCTGGCATTAAAGAGGCCGAAAACCTAAAAAATATAAAACGAGCACTAGTCGAGAAGGGGATAAACACACCACTAATTGCAGATATCCATTTTAATCCAGCAGCTGCTTACGAGGCATTAAAGCATGTCTCTAAAGTTCGCATAAATCCTGGAAATTTCTACGACCCTAGGGCGAAGTTTAAAAAAATTGAATATACTCACGAAGAGTATCAAGAAGAATTAACAAAAATCGAACAAAAGTTCATTCCATTTCTAGAGGAGTGTTCTAAACACAATACCGCTATTCGTATTGGTGCAAACCAAGGATCTCTTTCAGACCGTATCATGAGTAGATACGGAGATACTCCTGCGGGTATCGTGGAATCAGTGATGGAGTACCTTCGTATTTGCCAAAAGGTAAATTTCAAGAATGTGGTTATCTCTATTAAATCTAGCAATACCCGTATCATGGTCTTTACCGTTAGACTGATGAACTACAGAATGAGACTAGAAGAGATGAATTTCCCATTCCATATCGGAGTAACAGAAGCTGGAGAAGGAGAGGATGGACGAGTAAAATCGGCTGTCGGATCAGGTACACTTCTTGCCGATGGGCTAGGCGACACTATTCGTGTTTCACTTACAGAGAAACCAGAAAACGAGGTGAAATTTGCAAAACAATTAATCTCCTATATCAACAAACGCAGAGGGCACGATCACATCGATGCACCAATGTTTGCACAAACAAACCCTTTTGAATACGAAAGGAGGTCACAACGTCCTATTGGTAATATCGGAGGACGACAAAAGAATGTAGTTGTGGCATCCTTAAACGGATGTTCTCTCGAAGAGGTAAGATCCTTTAGAGACAACACCATTCCCGAATATTTCTACGACGGTGCAGATATCTTTAGTTTAGATGGAGAGAAGCTTCCAATCATTTCGCTTCACGAATATCTATTTGAAGACTTCCACCATCGTAAGCCACGATTTGTTCGTATGAATAAAAACGAATACGATCAATTTAAGAGGTTGAACCCAGAAGTGGTAGAGAAACTGAAAAGAGAGAGAAATGTGGTCATCTTAATGGAGTCTATAAACCAGAACCCAACAGCTGAGATGAGAGCTTTCTTTATGGAGTTGGATGCTGCTATATGCAAAAACCCTGTAATCCTTCTCCGTCAATACCAAGAGAACGACATGAATATGCTACGTATAAACTCGGCAGCAGATCTTGGAGAACTTCTTATTGATGGATACTGTGATGGGATTCTTATCTCTAATAAAGGAAGTATTGGATACAGCGAATTAAAGAACCTATCTTACAGCCTTCTGCAAGCAAGTAGAATGAGAGTAACAAAAACCGAATTTGTCTCTTGTCCTGGTTGTGGTAGAACACTATTCGAACTTCACAGCACAGTAGGAACTATTAAAAAACACTTCTCTCACCTGAATCACCTTAAGATTGGAGTGATGGGATGTATTGTAAATGGACCTGGAGAGATGGGAGATGTAGACTATGGCTATGTCGGATCAAGTGTTGGAAAAGTAAATCTATACAAGGGGCAACGCCTTGTTAAAAAAATGATTCCTAGCGAAGATGCCGTGGCTGAAATGATTGAACTAATGAAAGAGTATGGGGACTGGCGTGAACCAGACAACTCATAATTATAATAACAAAAAGCTCTCTAATTATAGGGAGCTTTTTTTATATCTATTAACCTCTTAAGAGTCGCTTTAAATGCATATTTATCCTCCATAACTTGTTGTGTAGCCCAACCTCTTTCATTCGCTGCAGAGAGATTCTCTTTCAAGTCGTCAAAAAATAGAATCGATTCCCCTTCAACATTCAACGCACGTTCTACTTTCTCATATATCAAAGGAGACGGCTTCGAACACTGTAACTCATGGGAGTAAAACAGTCGATCAAATAACGACTCTAAACCTCCACCAAAGCACTCTTGGTACATCTTTTCAAAAACAAGTTGATGACGCAAATTTGTGTTACTTAGAAGCACCACCTGATAATTTGTTCTCAAATCCTCTATCAAAGAGACCACTTCACGATCGTAAGAAACGATCATTGCGTCCCAGCAAGACCAAAACGCCTCGTAAGTATAAGTAGTTCCCAAATCCTCATTCACCCTATCTAAAAGGTGCTGTTCTGAGATATTACCAGATTCATACTTCTGAAAAAGAGTTTTTAAACTAATTTCGTAATGGGATGGAATCCCTAAATCAGAATAGGTGCGATAGCATCTATCTACATCGATATGAAGGAGCACACGTCCCAAATCGAATACAAGTAACTGTGGTGATAATTTCATGATAACGAAGATAAAAAAAAAGAAAGCTATAAGGGGGATTATAGCTTTCTTAAACAAGGAGTAAAACAACTTTAATCGTTGTTTTGGGAATCTAAGTAAAGAAAATTGCTCTGCTAATATACAAGAACACTTCTTCTACAAAGATGAAACGCCTCGAAAACTAATCATATTATTGATTTTTTATCATTAAATGGTTTTTTGGTATGACCAATATCCCATTTTAAGGAAGTGAAAGACTTTACTACACTTTATAGAATCGAACTTAATTATTGCACAAAAAAAAAGAAGCCGTAGGGGGATACGGCTTCCTCACAAGAAGTAAACAACATAATTCGTTGCTTAGGGAATCTAAGTAAAGAAAATTGCTACTTCAAACATACAAAGAGACAGGATAATCTCAATTTTATGAAAGGTCATTCTTATTTAAAAACATCGAAAACCATCTTAATGGCATATTGGTAAGACCAATGTTGTCAAAAAAATTATGCTTCTATCCTTATGGATGGGATTAAATCACTATATACTCTTGAAAGAACACCTCTAAGGTGGTTTTGTTTACGTCTGGACACACTAAAAGATTCACCATTCTTCATCAGAACCGTTGCATTATCTTTACTTAAAGAGTCCACATACAAAACATTAATTAGTCTACTACGATCAATAGAGACGAATGTATCAGAAAGTTGAGAACTCAAACTTGACAAACTACCTCGAACCAAATATTTTACAGAATCCCCCTTCAACGTAATAATATTCTTTTCATAATCTAGGTAATGTATCAACGAGAAGTCAATCTCAACATTTCCAGTTAAGGTTAAAATCTTCTTTATCATAACTACTCCTTGTGTTTGGTACTTAAATAGCAAAACAGTACAAAGGTAAGAGAAGTAAGCGAGAATCGCATACAACCGCGCTTATTTAGAAAAAACGCAACCTTTTTGTAATCAACAAGATAATTAAATGGATGTTTTTTTTTATAAAAAAAGCATCTAAAATATTTTGTATATCACATCAAATAGCTTAATATTGCACACAGAAAGTAGAACAAACGCGTTCTATATCGGGCCTATAGCTCAGTTGGTTAGAGCACCTGACTCATAATCAGGGAGTCCCTGGTTCAAGCCCAGGTGGGCCCACTTTGGGATAAAGCAGTTACGAGAGATCGTAACTGCTTTTTTTATACACGTAAGTTTCCTAAATTCATATCATACTATAATCGGATATGAAAATCACATATAAATAATCATCAATAATTCATCATTAATGGTTTGTTTCACAAACCAAAGGGCACCCACAAGGGGATGCCCCTACGACAAATCAACTCATAAGAATCATTCATCTCAAACATGTTGAAACAACTGCAAAAACTTATTTCTTCGATAAAAAATATTGAAATAGCATGATTAACTAAACTTGATAACACATTGGTTAATTGGAATATTGTTAAAAGACCATTAAGTCTCACTTAAAATCAAAAGATTATCCTCCTAGACTAAAGGGAGGAAAGCATATTGTTATCAATGAGTTTGCAGTGAAGATGGGACATGCATATATGACTTGTGTGTATGACCTAAATAAAGAGGACTTTTGCAAATTATCTATATATTTGCGCTCTTCCTTTTTTGTATTTCATTATCTATTGATCTGATTTATTGGCAAAACGGTCACTACATATTGTCCAGAAAATATCAATAGTCCAATAGCGTGTTACACAAATTATTGCCCAAAATATTACACAAATTCTATGATAAAAGAGGAGTTGCATGATATGTACTTACAAAAAAACTTGCAAATCTTTGATTATGCGAGGTTAAATAAGCGAACTAAATATTTACCACAGAAAGTGGTGCTAAGTGCGAGTGTAAGGAAAATAATAACACTGCAAAAGTAACCGATATGACTCAGCAAAAAAATATGTAAACAATCTTTTGTTCCCCAAATTTAAAGCCTTTACCGCTCCTTCATCCTATCAAAATAGGTATAAAAAATAAAGCCCATTTATAAAATAAAATTTTCGTTAGTTGTAATTGATTGTGTATATTGTTACTATTGATAGAATTTCAAAGAAAAAAGAAAATGAGGTCATATATTCCAAACGACTTACCTATTCAAGGGTTAGATTACCAGAGATTATTTTCTCTAGTTGGTGAAGCTAATGCTGAGCTTGCTAGATATGATGGTTTGTTACAAGGAATTACAAATCCACAAGTAATGCTATCTCCTTTAACAATTCAAGAGGCTGTGTTATCATCAAAAATTGAAGGAACACAAGCGACCGTTGATGAAGTTTTAGAACAAGAAGCTGGAATAAGATATGAAGGTAGAAAGCTTGATGACATTCAAGAGGTTATTAACTATAGAACAGCACTTTATGACGCTTATGAATACCTAAAGGAACGTCCGATTACTCTTTCTTTTATTAAGCAGATACATAAAATACTACTCAACAGTGTTAGAGGGCAAGACAAGTCTCCTGGTGAATTTAGGAAAGATCAAAATTGGATTGGAAAACATGGCTGTACCATAGAAAATGCGACATTTGTTCCACCAAATCCTTTACAACTTGAAAATTATTTGGATAAGTGGCAAAATTACATTGAAAATGAAGAGGTCGATGTTTTACTGCAAACGGCTATCGTACATGCTCAATTTGAACTTCTACATCCATTCAAAGACGGTAATGGTAGAATAGGGCGTATTCTTATACCACTTTTTCTTTTCCAAAAAAGGAAGATTTTTCAGCCGATGTTCTATTTAAGTCAATATCTTGAGGCTCATAGAGATGAATACTATAATAAATTACAAAATATTTCTAGAAATAATGATTGGACTGGTTGGATTGAATTCTTCCTTAAAGCTATTACTAGTCAAGCTAAAGACAATAGTCAAAAAGTGAAAGATATAATGAGCCTTTATGATGAAATGAAGGATAGAGTGCATGATATTACCCATTCCCAATACGTCATTCATCTATTAGATGCGATTTTTAATAAGCCTATATTTAAAACATCTGACTTTATTACAGCTACCAACATTCAGAAACCAACTGCAATGGGGTTGTTAAAGCAACTGAAAGATCACAACATACTAAAAGAATTACAACCAGGAAAAGGGCGTCGTGCTGCAGTTCTTTGCTTCCCCGCATTATTAAATATATCAGAAGGCCGAAAAGTCTTTTAATTTTGAGTAGTCTATATCATACACAAAGTCAATTGTGTATAATATGAAGTGGAATACAATACACAAATTTATTTGTGTATATTTGATTAGACACTAATATGGTTGTGTATTATTGTATTAAATTAGTAAGATACAAATTTATTGACTCAATATTGTACCCAATAAATTTAGTTCTTTTTACCCTTTTACAATTTCCGTTTCAATACGTTCATAAAGTTGCAATAACTTCTTCTGATTGTCATTGCTAGCAGTTTTGATAATTTCAATCATTAATGGTTTGTTTCACAAACCAAAGGGCACCCACAAGAGGATGCCCCTACGAAACATCAATACATTAAAATCATTTATTTTAAACATATTACAGCAACCGCTGTAACCATTCAACAAATTGTCGCAACAAATCGTGATATATCATTTTTACATCAATACATTAAAATCATTTATTTTAAACATGTTGCAGTAACCGCTGTAACCATTCAACAAATTGTCGCAACAAATCGTGATGTATCATTTTTCACATCATCCACATCAAAACATTAAAATCATTCATTTTAAATATGTTGGAATAATTTCAAACATGTTGCAGCAACCGTAATAACCATTCAACAAATTGTCGCAACAAATCGTGATGTTTCATTTTTTCATCATCCACATGTAGGGGCATCCCCTTGTGGGTGCCCTAATATGCGAGAATCGCATATAAAAACCACATATAAATAATCATCAATAATTCATCATTAATGGTTTGTTTCACAAACCAAAGGGCACCCACAAGGGGATGCCCCTACGACAAATCAACTTACACACTTTTCTGGACTGTGTCAGAATATAACATAAACCCTAAATAATATACTTCAACCATAGGGTTTAGTTAGGGTTTCATTACCCCTAGAGTAACTGAAGGGTAAAGGAAGGGTAAAGGAAGGGTAACCGAACCTATGATCAAATAGGAGTATATTATGTTTCATGGAGTATTATTTATAATGTGGATACTGTCTGAAATAGTGGCCCCCAATGTGTGTGACGCTGTCCTAAGAAATGCTTCATGGAGAACAGTAAATGGTGGTTACACGATAATGTGGTGGTTCCAATCTTTATGATTCTGTTCCCAAAAATGCGTTTGTATTTCCAACATGCTGATTTTTGAGGTGCTTTATGTTGTTTGGACGCACAATTGCTGAACATAAATAGGAATATATATTCATCACAAGAACCCGCAAAATGAATCGGCAGCATCGCAAATATCGGTCTCAAGGGTTGTTGTCTATGCCATACGATCCTCTTGATATATATCTGTATCTATAAAAGGGGATGAACCACTATTTTTTATAAATTTGTTGTTACAACATAGAACAGACTCATGACAAATAATAAACTCACCCTGAACGAGCTAGAGAGCTGGCTTTGGGAATCAGCCAATATATTACGTGGAAGTATCGACTCTTCCGATTTCAAAAACTACATCTTTGGTCTTCTATTCCTCAAACGTTCTAACGACCGTTTCGAAGAGGAGGTATCCGAAAGAATGGAGAGAGAAGGAGTCGATAGAGAGGATGCCGAAGACGAAAACTATTTTCAGCTTCCAACCTGTGCCAGATGGGAGAACCTCAAAAAGCATACAGAGAAGGTGGGGCAGGAGCTAGATAAAGCCTTTGCTGCCATCGAAGAGCAGAACGATGCACTAGAGGGGGTGATGACTGCCACCAAGTTTGGAGATACCGAAAAGTTGTCGGACGACCTACTGAAACGTCTGCTTTCACACTTCAACAAACACTCTCTGGCAAACAGCCATTTGGAGACAAGCGACCTTCTTGGAGATGCCTATGAGTTTCTGATCAAGCAGTTTGCTGACGATGCGGGAAAAAAAGGGGGCGAGTTCTATACTCCTCGTGGCGTGGTGAAGTTGATTGTCAACCTGATTAAACCTCAACCAAAAAATAAGGTGTACGACCCCACCTGTGGTTCGGGGGGTATGTTGATTGAGAGTGCCCGATATATTGCCAAGCAGAAGGAGGGCATGGAGGGCAACCACATCAATGTGTCGCTCTTTGGCCAGGAGAAGAATCTAAATACATGGGCCATTGGAAAGTTGAATATGATTCTTCACAATTTCCAAGATGCCAACATACAAAAGGGGGATACCCTCAACGATCCGAAACACAAAGACGATCGGAATGAGTTGGAGTTGTTCGACCGAGTGATTGCCAATCCCCCTTTCTCGATGAAAGAGTGGTGGGCTCCTGCAGAGTCGAATATCGAAACAAAGGTGGATAAGAATGGGAAAGAGAAGAAGATAACTCCCAACTATGCCAAAGTCGTGAGAGACGAATATGGACGCTTGGCCTTTGGGGTGCCACCTCGTGGCTATGCCGATTTGGCTTTCTTGCAACATATGGTGGCCGTTCTAAAACAGGATGGAAAAGCTGGTGTGGTGCTTCCTCACGGTACGCTGTTCCGTGGATCGTCGGAAGCCAAAATACGTAAAGGGTTGATTGAGGCCGACTTGGTAGAAGCCATCGTGGGACTTCCCTCAGCGCTATTCTACAATACAGGCATTCCTGCCAGTGTGTGGATCCTCAACAAACAAAAGTCTGAAGCACAGAGAGGCAAGATCACCATTATCGATGCAAGCAACGACTACAAGGAGGGGAAAAATCAGAACGAACTGTTGGACAAGCATATTGACAAGATTGTATCTGCCTACGACCAAGCAGAGGATGTCGACAAATATATGCGTGTGGTGGATCTCGCAGAGATTGCAGAGAACGACTACAACCTGAATATCTCCCGATATATCGATACTTCGGAGCCAGAGGAGATCGTCGATTTGGCTCTTGTGCGTACACAAATTGCAGAGGTGGAGAGACGTGAAAAAGAGATAGACAGCAAATTGCAAAGTTTTTTGAACGAACTCGGACTGTGATAAACGACCAAAACTCAATCTACCAAACAGAGGATGGCAAGGTCAAAATAGAGACTTATTTCGAAAAGAAGACCGCAATAAGAAAAATCGGAATTTCCGATTTTTATACCAAACCGACCAATCTCTTAAAGATTGGTTGGAATAGCTAAATCGTTTTTTGTTGTGGATCAATAGAAATATCCTAGACCATAATGGGGACAGGTAGTCATAAACAAATTGTCGAAACGTCCTTCACACACCCCTTCTCTATAAAGAGAAGACCCCAAATAGGGTAACAGGTAGAGTGAGATTTTGTAAATCAGATCGAAATGACTTCGAAAGAACTAAAAAAAAGAAGCAATGACCACAAAATATAAAATGAAAAAGACTCCGATAGGAGAGATCCCTGAAGAGTGGGAGGTGAAGAAGTTAGGAGAAATTACAAGATCTTTTGCAGGAGGAACACCGAATAGAGCCAAGGATAAATACTATAGAAATGGTACAATTCCTTGGGTAAAATCAGGAGAAGTAGATAATAGAAATATAATTAGAACAGAAGAAAAAATAACAAATATCGCACTAGTTGAAACATCTGCAAGACCTATTAATCCAAATAGTATACTTGTAGCTTTATATGGTGCTACTGCTGGTAAAATTGGAATATTAAGGTGTAAAGCAAGTTCAAATCAAGCAGTTTTAGCTATTGAGAACATATCATCTAGACAAGAATTGAATTACCTATACTATCAATTATCTATATCAAATAAAAAAATATTAAGTTTTAGTCAAGGATCAGGTCAGCCGAACCTAAGTAAACAAATAATTGATTCATTACAAATTCCACTTCCACCGTTGGCAGAGCAAAAGAGGATTGCAGAGATTTTAGGGACGGTGGACGAAAAGTTAGATAGCATAGAGGATCAAATTGCACAGACCCAACAACTAAAAAAAGGGGTTATGCAAAAGCTCCTAACTAAAGGAATCGGACATACCGAGTTTAAAGACTCCCCCCTTGGCCCCATCCCTATTTCTTGGGAAGTAAGAAAGCTTAATGATTTTGTTAATGAAATTAAAGGAGGAGCAAGTCTACGTCCAACTGATTTTGTTGAGACAAATGGTTTTCCTGTTATTCCAAAGAAATCTATTACTAGAGGTGGGGTTCTTAAGATTGACAAAAAAAAACCAATATTATGCACTAATAGTTTTACTTTAAACAACCAAAACTATATTGTTGATAATAGTTATATTATAACAACTCTTAGAGACTTAGTTCCCTCAGGTCCTTCAATAGGGTATATGGTTCAGTATTTTGAAGACACAAGATATATTCTTGCACAAGGAGTATATGGTATTAAACTAAACAAAGAATTGAATAAAGGTTTTATTATTCAATATTCCAATAGTCAATATTATAGATCTATTATGAATTCTATAATGGTTGGAAGTACACAAGTACACATAAGAAATGGTGATTTTCTAGGTATTAAAATTCCTTTTCCACCATTGGCAGAGCAACAACAAATTGCGGATATTTTATCGACTATAGACGAAAAGATAGATATATTAAAAGAGAAGAGAGATAGATATAGTGAATTAAAGAGAGGCTTGATGCAGCAATTATTAACTGGTAAAATTAGAACTAAGGCATAACCCAATTTAAAAGGCTAGTCATGGAAGAAAATAGTATATTCGATAGGAAGTCCTTAAAACTTGTCCAAGGTAAAACAGCCGATTGGGATGAGTTAGCAAAAGTCTGTGTTGCTTTTGCTAATGCTACTGGTGGTGAAATCCATATTGGAATAGAGGATGATAAGGTTTTACCAGATCCCAACCATTCAAAATCTGATATTCACCAGAGAATAGGTGTTGAGATTCACGAAAAAAAGCTAAAAAGGTCCCTAGATAAGCTAATTAAGGAAGGTGTAGTAAATAAGATTGGAGAAAAAAAAGGAACTAAGTATGAGTTATCGGACAAAAGTTGATAAATAACAGTAAAGTGTCCAATAAAATGTCCGATAAATGTCCAATAATTAGAGTCTAGAATATCATTATGAGCCAACAACCCGAATTTATATATTGTGAAAAGCCAGCCATCGACCTGTTTCAACAGATGGGCTACGAATATTATGATGGTTCGAAGCGAGACGAACGTGGTGGTGATATCACCCAAGTTGTACTGCATGATCGTCTGAAAAAAGCGATTAAAAAGATCAATCCATGGCTAAGTGATGAAAATATGTATAAGGCATATTCTGAAATCACTAGCGTGGATGGGGCTTCGTTGATGGAGATCAATCAAAAGGTGTGGCATCTGCTTCGCCATGGTTTCGATGTGGTTCAGGTTTTTGATGGCAAAGAGGAGTTTCGAACCATTCACTATCTCGACTATCTTCAGCCAGAGAGAAACGACTTCTTGGTGGTAAACCAGATGAAGTTTAAAGGGAAGGGAGAGAACTCCATTCCTGATATTATGGTCTATGTCAATGGACTTCCTCTGGCAGTGATCGAGTGTAAGTCGTCGTCGACAGGGAAAGCTTGGGATAAGGCATACGAAGATTTGGCATACTATCAAAAGAACTCAGAACGACTGTTTCATTTCAACCAAATATGTTGTGGACTGTGTGGTGTGGATGCTCGATATGGTGCCATCTCAGCGCCTCAAAAGTTCTATTCGCTATATAAAAAGAGTGAGGACGAAACACTTCCTTTTATAGACGAGGAAGCATCCCCTCAATCTATTCTATTGGCTGCATTGTTTGAGAAGCATCATTTTCTAGAGATCATACGCCACTTCGTACTGTTTGAGCTCGAAAAAGGGCATACCATCAAGAAGCTACCTCGCTACCATCAGATAAGGGCCACAAACAAAACCATCGCGAAATTGCAAACAGGCAAGGGAGGGGTTGTATGGCATACACAAGGTTCGGGTAAGTCGATCACGATGGCCTATGTCGCACGCAAACTCCAAGCCCCAGAGTATGGTTTTGAGAACCCAACGATCTTGATTCTTACCGATCGCAATGAGCTAGATGGACAGATTCATGACACGCTAAACAATATTGGCTTTAAGAATGTATCGAAAGCCAACTCCGTAGCCGACCTAGAGGAGAAACTACGCAACACCTATGGGGGAATCATTACCTCCACCCTACAGAAGTTTCAGGAGAATGAAGTAGAGATAGGTAAAAATTCGAAGCCTCCAAAAGTGAAGCCCCAAAAGAGCAAAGAAGAGGAAGAAGAAGAAGAAGAGGACAATAAAGAAGAGCGAATTAAAACAAAACGAACCGTAGAAGGGAACACCTTAACAATAGTCACCAAAATAAAGATCAATGATAAGTGGTACGATAAAGAGAAGGTGGTAGAAGAGATAAAGCCTCTTTTGATGAAAGAGAATCTCTATGTCCTTGTAGATGAAGCCCACCGTAGTCAATACGGATTTTTGGCTGCATTTATGCGTAGTGTGTTGCCCAAAGCAAAGTTTGTCGCTTTTACGGGAACCCCAATATCTAAAGAGGAGCGCTCCACTTTGGGGGAGTTCTATGGAGGAACCGACTATATCGATGTCTACACTATCAAACAAGCAGTAGAAGATGGGGCCACCGTAGCACTATTCTACGAGGAGGGGATTGCCAGAATGGATGTGAAGAGAGAGGCACTAGACAAGGAGTTTGAAGAGAAGTTTGGAGACGAAAGCGAAGAGAAGAAACATAAACTGAAAGGGGAGGCGCTGAAAGCATACCAATCTTCTGAAGCAAGAATAGAGGATATTGCCAAACATGTACTCCAACACTATGGAACAAAGATATACCCCAATGGACACAAGGCGATGCTGGTATGCTCAGGAAGACCTGCTGCCATCCAGTATCAACGAATCTTTACCAAACTAAAAGCTCAGGGGGTACATCATTTTGAGACCAAAGTGGTGGTTAGCTTGGGATCGCCCAAAGAGGATGCCATTGCAAGGGAGTACTACGAAACATTGAAGTGGAACAAAGAGAATCCAAAAGACAAAAGACCCGTGTGGGTGGTCGATCCAAACCATATTAAGAATGAGACGGACCTCTTTAAGTTGCCCTTTGGCAAAGAGGAGGAAAGAGCGCTTTCAGGAGCAAAGAAATACGACAACACAGCCATCATCATTGTGTCGGATATGTTGTTAACCGGATGGGATGCACCGATTGTCTCCTGTTTGTATCTCGACAAATCGCTTAAAGAACACAATCTGCTACAAGCCATCGCTAGGGTGAATCGTTCGAAAGATGGAAAAAGTGCAGGGTTTATTATGGACTATTGTGGTATTGGATCGCATCTAAATGAGGCCTTAGAGATATTCTCTGGAGAGCTGAAAGTAGAGGATCTGATGAAGAATCTGAATAAAGAGATCCCCAAGCTTTCGCTGTGTCATACCAAGTTGGTGTCGTTCTTTCAATCTATCGGGGTGGATCGAAAATACGAAAGAGTGAAATTCTTAGACAAGGCGCTTCACTATATCGAACCATTAAATAAAAGAGATGAATTTAAGGAGTTGTTGAAGCAGTTTAATAGATCGATCAATATTGTGCTCCCCAATCCTGAGGCAAGACGCTTTGAGTCAGACTTTAGACTGTTCAATGAGTTAAAGTATATGGCACGAAATGCATTCCCCGACGACACAGAACTAAGTGTCTCGAAGGAAGAGAGCAAGATGCTTCAGGAGATGATATACAAACACCTGGAGAGCCAAGGAGTTTATGAAGTGATGGAGGCTCCAGTGGCTATTATCGATAGAAAACTGTTTGAAAAGGGCTTAAGTGGTGATTCGGATAAGACCAAAGAGCTGAAGAAACGAAATAGCCTGAAACATACTGTAAGGGTGGGAATGGATCGAAATCCAGACTTCTATAAGCCATTGGCTCAACGACTAGAAGAGCTAATCAAGATGAAAGAGGCACAGCAGATGGACGATGCCCAGTTGCTATTGGCCTATAACGAGTTGGCGGATGAGATGGCGCAAGAGCACCAAGAGGCAGACCAATTGGGATTTACCAAACCTTATGAGGTGGCCATATACAATACCATGAAGACGATCTATGGCGAAAATGCAGCGGATGCAACCCAAACAGTGTTTGACCTCATTGGTGGCGAACTAAAGATTGTCGATTGGCAGAAAAAGGGACGGGTGAAAAAGGAGATGACCAATAAGATCACTCGTTATCTAAAGACCTCCATGGAGAGAGAGGAAGCAAAACGAAAAGCAAAAGAGATTGTGGAGATCATAGAAAAGAACGACCATGCCTAGAGTTCAGTACGGAGAGATCCTCATCGAATATCGATTTATCGAAGAGGAGTCACTGAAATCACACTATATCAGTGTGGAGAGAGGCATCGGGGTGACCCTGAAAGGGAGTGCCATCTCGACTGCCTTGCAAGAAAAACTAATCTTAAAAAAGGCGCGCTGGATATTGGAGAAGTTGGAGCTAGTGGAGGCCCTCGATGTAGAGGAGATCGTGACCGGGTCGCGATTGCAATACCTAGGTCGTAAATACTATGTCGAAGTGGTGAAGAATGTGGCAATCCAGCGAGTAGAAGTAGTGTTTACCCATTCGAGATTTGTTATTCGTTGCCCCGAAAATCAAGACGGACAATATTTTATCCAAAGTGCCATCGATCGATTTATACAAGAGAAAGCGGAGATGAAGATCACCCAAAGAATGAAAAAGGTGGCCAAAGAGACAGGACTCTCTTATGCTGGAATTGTGGTAAAGAGAATGGATAAAAGATGGGGCAGTTGCTCTGGAAAAAATATCATTCATATCCATAGTGATGTGGTGAAACTGCCATATAAACTGATAGACTATATCCTGGTACATGAGTTGGCTCACACCATCCATAAAGACCATTCGAAAACATTCTGGGCAGAGGTCGCAAGACATATTCCTCTGTGGAAAACACTTGATGAGCAGATGAGTGGGATGAAGTTATAGAGGATTGCAATATAATATCGACATCCCCACAGCACCCCATGTATGTCAATCCATCGTATCCAATAATATATCTACGGTTGCTGCAACATGTTTAAAATAAATGATTTTGATGTATCAATTTGTCGTAGGGGCATCCCCTTGTGGGTGCCATTTGGTTTGTGTAACAAACCATTATTGATGAGTTATATACGATTATTTATATGCGATTCTCGCATATTAGCGCACCCACAAGGGGATGCCCCTACATGTGGATGATGTCGGTATAATTTGTGGAAATATTGGATATGCTACATTTTACTGATCCAGACTATATCACAAAAAAAATGGGATCCACTGTATTGCAGTGAGTCCCATTGATAGTATTGGATCTTTATACGCATCAAACCACCATAAAGATCCAATAAGATATATGGTTATTCTATTTAGCCGATCTTTTTAACATTAATCGCTTTTAGACCTTTAAGACCTTTTTCTGTTTCGAATTCCACTTTACAACCCACAGGTTCTAAAGGAGTATCACAGTCATTAATATGAACAAAGATAGATTCGCGTGTATCTGAGTCAATAATAAACCCAAATCCTTTATTGGTATCAAAAGAGTTTAATTTACCCGTGCGAACAGTATTTTGCACACGAAACTCTGCTTTAGGAATAGATATTTCAATACTTTCAATATCAATCTCTGTTTTCTTTGTCGGATCTGGAGGTGTTGAAGTAATTACACCATTCTCATCAACCCAAGCAATCATGTCATCAAGACTACTCTTTTTTACAGTATCTTTACGCTCAAGTTTTCTTTGTTCTTTTTCTTTACGCTTCTTTGCTTGTTTATTTCTGACTTCTTTTTTGCCAAACGATTCTTTAGATCTACCCATTAATGATATATATATTTAAGGTTTAAAAATGATTACACGAACGATATGTTACAATGAACATACAATATTACTAAACAAGAATTTAAACCCCTTGGTAGGAGTAAAAGTTCTTTCATAATGAAATATTTTTTGTTGTTCATATTTCAAGAACAAACAAAAAGTAGAACACAAACCAGCTATAAACAAGATCTCTTTGTGTTGAACAGATAGAATATAATTGCTAAAATAACAAACGCTATATAACACGATATATTCATAAAAACAGCAAAGATCTACATAAGGAGTCAAATAATAACACAGAACACAGTCTCTACGTTTACTTTCTAATGCAAAATTAAAACAATTATCAAGATTGAGAGAGTATATAGAAAAAACTAACTGTTAGAATACTCAAAATTTCAATAAGATGAGATTGAAGTAAGGAATAATTCAACTATCGATCCTAAAATGATCCTCCTCTATCTTGAGAATAATAAAAATCAAAGACACACGAGGATAGATGAAAAAGAATAATTGACCGCATCATCATCGAATCATAAACTTTAATATTCTGAGCGAACACAAACAAAGTTTATAAACCATATCTACAGTCATTAAAACTAAGTAATGCTCTAAGAACGAAACCGATTCATTTCATGAATTAAGCGAACTATAGTCATCTTCGAACATATAATAAAAGAACTAAGCTATTCGAAGTCTATAAAAGAGTAACCGTAGGTCTAGCCAAAGAGATGAGAGAAAAGGAATGAAAGCAATTAGAGAGAAAAGAGACAAGCGTTCTCTAACAAATCATAGTTGGTATAAATAACAAACGATAAAGCAAATACAAGAATCTTGATCTGCTTTATCGTTGCAAAAGTTCTGCTATCAATCAATGTCTCTTTTCTCCTTGTTGAAAAGGATCAAGACACATATGATAGTATATCACGTCACTTTTTAAAAAAAGTGTTCGACTAGTTGATCACTTTTACGTTTACAGCGTTAAGGCCTTTTCTACCTTGCTGAACTTCGAACTCAACTTTATCATCCTCACGGATATCATCGATCAAACCTGAAACGTGAACAAAGATGTCCTCACCAGACTCTGATGATTTGATAAAACCGAATCCTTTTGTCTCATTGAAAAATTTTACTGTACCTTCTTGCATTTTTACTGCTTTTAAATTGTTTATAAACTTTATTAGTCCAAGTACTCTCAAGTAATCTTTATTAAAAAAGAATCACTATTAAAACAACCGAAGCTGTTTTAACTACACGAAATAAAAAAAAGTAATGATTAAATAAAATTGCAAGAAGAGTCAAACTCAATTTAAATCAATTATACTATAATACCACCTAGTTTATTTTGATGTGTATCCTTTACTTTGGACCGAACAAAGGTAGTACATTTAATGAAGATAACAAATGTTTATTATTGAAGTATTTAACTCTTTTACGATACGTTAAAAGTCAATGTATATGAAAGTTATAAGAAGAAATAGAAATTACTCTTAATTTATTTACGCCAATATCAATAAAAACAACGACAAACAAAGCGATTAAACCTTCACACTTACCCTGTCAACACTCAAGATATAAGGTCTAATTAAATTACAAAACAGTTTGTTATGATGGTATTTTTCCCAATTGATAAAAAAAAATCAGTTCATATACTATATTCGGCGACACTGCCTTTAACAATAATAAATCATCTTTAACACTAGATTCATCCTTAAAAAAGGATGTTTCATGTAATAATTAGTGTGATCAAAAATATTCAAGATAAATTTGAATCAGCAAAATAGTTATAAAGAAGTTAGCCTAACGACCTATTTTGCTTTTCCTAAACAATTCTTTTACCTAACATCCTTAATAAAACTTAACCTATTTCTCTTAATATTTGATTTTAAGCTGTTTCTTACCCGATACAGCTAAAAAAAGGACATGTCTTAGCATGTTCTTTTTTCATTTTATCTCTATCCATTATGTGCGAATCGACTACAGCACTCCATAAGAGTTATTTTATTATAAACATAATAAAGCTAACTTTGCAAACAACAGCACAATATGATACCAACAAATAAATATCATGAAGAAAATTACATTTACGCTTTCGCTGCTTGCGATCATGTTTACATCTTGTAAAAACAAACAAAAAGAGTCGGATTCGAAACCACTTGTAGAGGTGGAAGAGCAAGCGACAGAAGTAGAGAAACCTGTCAAAAAAGAGACTGAAAAAGTAGTTACTGCTCCTGTCGTGGAGAAGAAAAAAAAGCCAACAAAACCTAAGAAAGAAGTTGTTGCTCCTGTTGCTAAGAAAGAGACTCCTGTTGCTTCAAAGAAAAAAGAGGTACATGCTATTACCCTAGCACAAGGAACTGTAATTACAGCCTCTTCTGCTTCTGTTGTGGATACAAAGGATTTGAACTTAGGGGACGAAGTTGCTCTCATTATAACCAAGGATATTAAGACTACTGAAGGGGTAGTAATCACAAGAGGTTCTTCTGCCAAAGCAGTAGTAAAAGCAATCCAAAAGGAGAAAAAAATGAGTGGTATCTCTAAATTAGATTTGGTTCTTAAAGAAGTTGCTATTCAAGGTAAAAGCTATCCTACCAATAGTGCACCATTACATTTCGAAGGAAAAAACAGAACCGCAAACACAGCTGTTAAGACCGGTGTTGGGGCAGGTATTGGCGCAGCTGTAGGTGCTTTGGTATCTAAAAACAAAGGAGAAGGTGCTGCAATTGGTGCTGCAATTGGTGCAGTAGCAGGTGGTGCTACCAATGCTGTTTCGAAGAAAAAATCTCTTGTATTAGACGAACATACCCAGATGGAGTTCTCTCTTTCTAAAGTATTGAAGTTTCAATTCAACGAAAACTATTAACAAGTATCCTCTTTACATCCAAAAGTTCGTCATTAATTCATAAAAATGAATTAATGCGAACTTTTTACCCTTTTCATTTGTGTTATATGCATACACTCGAAATATGCATAGTCATGAAAAATATACTACCACTATATATCTTACTACTTTTAACGACCCTCTCTTTTGCTCAAAACAAGGTTGTTGTACCTGTTTCACAAAACGAATCCCCCTTAATAATCACAGTAAAAAGCATGGAGGATCGATCTCCGATCCATGGACTTCGAATACGATTATCCAATCTTAATGCTATTGAAAACAAGTGGCAATTTGTGGATGAGCAAATTACAGACAAAGTTGGCAAAATATCAAAATGGGATGCCAATAATATTAATGGAATCATTGAACTAAAAATATATACTGCAGACTATTTTAGACAAAGAAATATTGAATCGATCTTCCCCTACCTGATTTTTCGAATTTATAAAGAGAAGCTAAAGAGCAAACACCTGACTCTACACATTTCGCCAAACAGTTGCAAAATTCAGGAAGATCAAGAGGTTAAGAAATAGACCTAATACTCCTTAATCCCTACATGTAGGGATAGCCAAGAACTCCATCTAAAGCCCATCTACAACCAAACACCTAACAAACAGACATTTATCAATCATAGTAAATTTCACACTTTTTAGGGATTGTAGTCATAAAATAGATAACGTTACTTTGAACAGTTAAAATAACTCAATCACAAACAGAGACATTGAGTACAACAAAACGGTTCAAAATGAAAAAGCTAACGATCTTATTCTTATCACTACTCACTTCATATGGTCTATTTGCACAAGGCGGGTCTGCTCCAGATGCATTAACATATTTACAATACGAGAAATACAGGTTTGGAGGATATGGGGAATTCTTGTATCAACATATGGATTACCATCCTGATCAAAACTCTACAGCCAATGGTGCAAAATATGCCAATAGAGGAAGTGTAGATGTACCAAGAGCAGTTTTTTCTTTCGAATATAAATTTACACCATCCTTAGAGTTCGTAACAGAGGTTGAATTTGAACACCTTGGAACAGGTGCTGCACTAGAGATGGAGTATGAAGAGGCTGGAGAATATGAAAAAGAGATTGAAAAAGGAGGGGAAGTAGCATTAGAACAGGTGCACATTACCAAAACTTTTGCTCCTTGGTTTAGAGTAAGAGCAGGACATATGATTGTTCCCATTGGACTTACCAACCAAAGACATATGCCAAATCAATTCTTTGGAACATCTCGTTCAGAATCGGAAACCTCTATTCTTCCATGTACTTGGCATGAAACAGGAGTTGCAGTCCTTGGTGCTTACAGAAACTGGAGCTACCAATTGCAAGTAATATCTGGATTAGATGCAAATGGTTTTAATAGAAAAGAGTGGATCAAAGGAGGTAAACAGGGAATGCAAGAAGTTTCTATTATGACTTCGCCTGCTTACGTAGCAAGAGTAGAGAGCAGACACTTTAAGAATCTTATACTCGGAACCTCATACTATCAAGGCAACTCCGTGAAGAATACATTGAAACCAGAATATTTTTCAGAAAGCGACAAAGGAACTGTAAGAATCTTCACTGCAGATTTTACTTTAGACAACAATAAATTCATCGTACGAGGGAACTACGTATACGGAGATCTAACAGATGCTCAAAAAATCACAAAGGTAAATTCTCAATTGTCAAGTAAAAGTCAATACAAACGTACTCCAGTAGCAAGCAATGCCATGGCATGGAATATTGAAGCAGGAGTCAATGTTCTTGGGTTTGGGAAAAATCGTAAAGAGAAACTCATTCCATTCGTAAAGTATGAACAGTTTGACAGCATGTATAAAACAGATCCTGGCATCACCAAAGACGAAAGATGTAATAGAAAAAAGATGACATTCGGTCTAAACTATTATATGACTCCCACTTTAGGTTTAAAGATGGACTACTCTCACAGAAGTTATGGAGATGATAATATTAGAAATCAAAACACATTCGGATTAGCAGTTGTATACTCCGGATGGTTTTTATCAAAATAATAAGGATCTATTTGGTTATAGTTTAGGTGTAGGGGCTACACTTTAACCGCAAGCAAAGTGTAGCCACACCATTTTAATGTAACCGAATCCATTCAATTACACATTTCAACTACAAATATATCATGAAAAATTTATTTAAACTAACCCTTATTGGTTTAGCAATTTCCACTATGAGTTGTGAAAAAAATGAAGACACACCTCAAGAGAATGTAGCACAAGACATCTACGGTGGAGTTCTTACAACGTATGTAAACAAGACAGTGATCCCTACATACAAGCACATGAAAGACAATGCAAAGGATTTACTAGCAAAAGTAAAAGAGATTAAAACCTCAAAGAACGATGCTAGTATTGAGAAAGCATGTAAGGCATGGAAAGAAACTCGTAAATACTGGGAGCAGAGTGAGGCATTCCTTTTTGGTCCTGCAGACGAGAGACGTTTAGACCCAAGTTTGGATTCATGGCCATTAGATTTAAAACAATTAAACCAAGTGTTGGCAAGTACAGAAGAGCTGACCGTAGGAAATATTAGTGATTACAAAGGGGCTCAGTTGAAAGGTTTCCATACTGTAGAGTATCTTCTTTTTAGAGATGGAAAAGCGAGACATTTTTCTGAGTTAACAGATAGAGAAATTGAATATCTAGAGTCTTCAACAGAAGTGTTGAGAAATGATATCGTACTTCTTTACTCAAGTTGGGCAGGTGCTGAGAAAGGAACTACTGATGCAGAAATCTTAGAAGGTATTGAGAAAACAATTGCAGTTCCTTATGGTCCAAGCTTTGCGAAGTCAGGAAAAATTGGAGGTGCTTATCCTGTACAGGTTTCTGCTGTTGACCAGATCATCCAAGGAATGTCAGATATCGCAGACGAAGTTGGAAACCAAAAACTAGCGAACCCACATAAAAGTAATGATCCTTTAGACGTAGAGTCATGGTATAGCTGGAACTCTCTTTTGGACTTCCAAGACAACGTGAGAAGTATTCAAAACTCATACCTAGGTGGTTTAGATGCTAAAACAAGAGGAGAGTCTTTGTCAGATATGATTAAAAAGAAAGATGCAAAATTGGATGAGAAAGTTAAAAAGAATATTCAATTAGCTATCGATAAAATCGCAGCAATTCCTAGTCCATTCAGAAACAATCTTGATGCAAGCCAAGTAACAGAGGCTATTGCTCAACTGAACACATTGAATGATATACTTACAAAAGAGGTACGTCCTCATTTTGTAAAATAATAAACTATCTACCGTAAGCAGTACGAACTACTGCTTACGGTAGTCTTAACTCTATAGCCAAATGTTAAGAAAATTTATTTTAATGATTGTTGTGGGCACTCTGTTTCTTTCATGTGAAAGAGACAGTAGTAAAGATGTTACCAAGCCAGATATAAACCACAAAGTAAAAATGGCTTCCCCAAGAGAACTCTCTGCGGGAGTATCGACTATCTTTACAGCAACAAGTTATGCCTATGATCAAAATGCAGATTGGGTTACAGGCAAACTCTATGACCGTTTCTTAAACGGTGATGCCTTATACGACGACCCTAGAGACACCAGCACGAACCCAAAGACAGGAGGTCGAGGACCATTATTCTGTGGAACATCGTGTGGAAGTTGTCATAACAATAGTGGTCGTACAAAATCTTCACTTATTACAGATGCAGGAACAGGTCCTGGAGACTTCTCCTCATTCTTAACTTTTATCCGCACACCAAACGACCAATATCATAGAAACTATGGTCGAGTACTTCACGATCATGCCATTTATGGTGTCAAACCTGAAGGCAAGGTCCATGTAAAATACACAGAAGAGCCACACACACTACCAGATGGCACCAAATACTCTTTGCGAGTACCGAAATATTGGATTACAGACTTCTATATGGAGGATATAGACATGAGTCAGGTCGAGATGACCGTAAGAACCCCACTAAGACACGTTGGAATGGGGCAGATTATGGCACTTGATTTAGACGAAATTAAAGCCTTAGAGAAGAAACAATATCCAGAATATGGTATTTCAGGAGAAATTAACTGGGTTAATGAAAGAGGCAAACGAAGAGTTGGTCTTACAGGACATAAAGCACACCACTCAGACCTCACTGTAGAGCTTGGTTTCCTATCAGACATGGGAATTACCAGTCATCGATATCCTCTAGAAATTTCATATGGTCAACCACAATGCACCGAAGATCATGGAATCGAGATATCGTCAGAAGACATGGCAGATGTAGACCTTTACCTTCACTGTTTGGGAGTTCCATCTAGACGAAATATCAATAGTGAAATGGTACAGTATGGAGCAAAGATGTTTCGAAAAGCAAAATGTCACCTTTGTCATGTAGAGACATTACACACAAGACCTGAGGGGGCAACGCTTATTGATGGAACGAATCTTCCTTGGCTTGGTGGACAAACAATTCATCCTTATTCCGATTTTCTTGTTCATGATATGGGGCCAAAATTAGGAGATGATTTTTCTCAATATAATGCTTCCGGAGACGAATGGAGAACCGCACCTCTTTGGGGAGGAGGACTACAAAAGATTGTAAACACCCACACCGATTACCTTCATGATGGTAGAGCACGAAATGTGTTCGAAGCAATAATGTGGCACGGTGGCGAAGGAGATGTATCACGTCAGATATTTGCTAATATGAATGCAAATGATAGACAAGCTCTAATCGCTTTTGTCAATTCTCTTTAATATGTAACTTAGCATCATATAACGATTTAATGAAAATACACAGAAGATGAAAAGAGAAAGCAATATGTTGCCAGTAATGTGGAACAAAAGCGGTAAGAAGTGTGATATGTCTATTTCAACGTTCACCAAAGAACGTACCTCAGAACATCATATCATGATTACACCTCGTGGAATAAATAATTTTTACGAGCAATACCAAGTTCTAAAAGAAGCATTGCTGTCATTCATACTAGAGAGGGGAAAGAAAAATTGTCACCTAATCTTCCAACGTATTTTCTTTAGTGATATCACCAACCAAAGTGAGATTATCTCAGAAGTGGATATGTTAAAAGACAATGGGATAGAATCTACTATTTCATGGATTCAACAACCTCCATTAAATCATGTAAAATGTACTCTTTATGCTTATTTAATTGAAACAGAAGATTTCATTAAGATAGATCATACCCTTACACCAAAACATATTGAATTGGAGAAGGGTTCCTATTCACACCTTTGGAGTGGTCGTCTAATATCTTCAGAATCTGGAGATTCATACGCACAAACTGAGGAGATATTTCACCACTACGACCTTCTTCTAAAAGAGAAAGCATATGATTTTGCAGAGATGTGTCACAGAACATGGCTTTATGTAAGAGATGTAGATACGAATTACCAAGGAGTGGTCGAAGCTCGCAATGCTTACTTTGACACCATTGGACTGATTCCTTCTAACCATTTTGTAACCAGTACAGGGATTGAAGGAAGAGACTTAGATGTCAAAAAGAATGTGGTGATGGATGCCTACGCCGTAAAAGGTCTACAAAAAGAACAAGTTCGATATATTTCGGCATTATCACACCTAAATCCAACTCATGAATATGGAGTAAGGTTTGAGAGGGGTACTGCCATCGACTTTGGGGACCGTAGACATATCTACATCTCTGGTACAGCAAGTATCGATAATAAAGGAGAGATTGTACATCCGAACCACATCATCTTGCAGGCAGATAGAGCCATGGAGAACATATCTGCACTCCTTAAAGAAGAGGAGGCCAATACAGACAACATCATGCAGATGATTATTTATCTAAGAGATGTTGCTGATTATGAAATTATTGAAAAGTATTATAACGAACGATATCCCAATACACCAAAAGTAATTGTACTTGCCCCAGTTTGCCGTCCTGGATGGCTTATTGAGATCGAGTGTATTGCGATCAAGTCGGTCAACATACCGGCTTATCCTAATTTTTAAACAATCGATGAAACAGATATCATTATCACTTATATTGGCAGTTATTTCACTATTAACTGCCAATGCTCAAGAACCAAGCAAAACAACTGAGAAGAACGAGAACTACATTGAGAATGATCTAATCTCCCTGAGTGGAAAAGATGGAATCTCTTTCCAAACGAAAGCAGGGGATTTTCTCTTTAAACCATACGTTTTAATCCAAACAAGAGCTCAGTTTAACTACTATGATGACGAAGGCTTAAGCCTCATGGACCAAGACAATGTTCTAAATTCAGGATTCGCAATTCCTTATGCATTGGTTGGATTCGCAGGTACTGCTTTTGATAAAATCACCTATAACATCGCCCTAAATACTGCAGCATCAGGGGCAGCGCTTTTGAACCAAGCATGGATCGATATTAATCTAAAAAGCTCCTTGCGTTTTAGAGTGGGTAAATTTAAGACTCCATACAATCAAGCCTATTTGGTTCGCCTTGGACAGACGCTATTTCCTACACCACCAACGTCGATGCAGACTACTGTAAATATGCCATTTGGATTAAATAGTGTCAATCCTAAGATCTCAACAGGTTTCGATATTGGGGTACAGATGCATGGACTAGTTAAAAATAAGATTGACTATAGGGTAGGAATCTTTAATGGCACAGGTATTGGAACCAATAGAGCGACCAATACATTGAGTGATGATTATGGTATTCCTTCACTTCTTTATGCAGCTCGTCTAGCATATATGCCTATGGGACCTATGCCATTGCATCAGGGAGATCCTAATGATCTACACAATTATAAAATGTTATTTGCCCTTTCGGGATCTGCAAACATTGAAGCCAATGCTGAAAGTAGTAATGACTATCGTACGGGTATTGAGTTCGCTGTCCTTAAAAATAGATTCTATTTTAATGCAGAAGCATATAGCATGACGATGAACTATGTAGAGCGACAAAAAACAGCACCATTATATACTTATTGGGGAAGTTATGCACAAGCTGGATACTTTATAAGCAAAAGATTGCAACCAACAGTTAGAGTAGACTTTATGGATCGTAATTCGACTAAAGAGAAAGGCTATTTGATGACTAATTCTATTGGTTTGAATTACTACATCATTGGGAATAACTTAAAACTTCAGGCCTATTATGAGCACCTAAGTAAATTAGGACATGAAACAGAGTTTGAAGCCAATGACGACGACAATGGTTTGGCTGAACATAAAGCAATGGTTCAACTCCAATTCTCTTTCTAACTAAATCCATATTCATTACAACACCTAGCTCTTATCAATGGGGCTAGGTGTTTCATCTTACGATTATGAAGTATTTTATCTATACCCTTCTAGCATGTCTGTTATGCACTGCATGTTCTAGTTCTTCCGATAGTACCACAGACTCTCTATTAAAAGACATTACGCTTGACATACACCTGAAGCATCCCACTTTGGTAACGAGACGTCAAAAGTTGTATGTGACAGTTTACGACCAGAAAAATAGTAATGTAGTACAATCTAAAGAGATCGAAAAGCTAGAGAATCAACAGGTCAACCTAAAGGTAACACCAGACACACCTCTATTATTAAAAGTGGAAGCAAAACAAGGGAATACAGTAAAGTCATCCATATACGAGCAGTCAATTGTTGCATCTGAAAAGGGCACTAACTTTGATATCACGGCCTCTCTGACCACTTTTAATAGGATCAACAGTGGACTACTTCGAAACTGTGTGATGTGTCATACTGCAAATTTAGCAGAACAAAATGGACATTTGGCTCTAGATAAAGATGTGGCATATGATAATCTAGTAAATCAACAGGCACATAAAACAACGATGATGCGAGTTACACCTAAAGACCTAGACAATAGTTATCTTCTTAAAGTGTTGAAAAAAGAGGTGTCGTGGAATCATCAATATGAAGTGTTAGACCCTGTTGAAGTTGAAATCTTAGAGACATGGATTAAGGAAGGAGCGCTTAAGAACTAGTTTATATTATATAATTATTCACATCTTCAAATAACACATAATGAAATATATAATTTGTATGTTTGGGTTTTGCTTATTCGTGCTACTTGAAGGGTGTACTTATAATGACATCGAATATCAGGAATTAAAACAGGTAAGTTTTAAAAATGATATAGTCCCTATTTTTGAAAATAGCTGTACTAGTTGTCATAAAAGTCAGTCATCCATATTTTCTCTTGAACCTACAGAGGCATACAAGTCTCTTCAAAAGGAGAAGCTTATTGAGGAAAAAGAGACTCGTCTTCTTCTAAAATTATATGAGGGGCATCCTACAAAAAGCACATTAAATGAGAACCAACTTAAAAAAATTGAATTATGGATAAAAGAAGGTGCCTTAGAAAACTAAACTATGTTATCTTGTTAATTACCATTTCGTATACTAGTTATGGTCAGAATCGTAATACAAAAGATGTATTTCCTCTATTCTGGGGAACCAATATAGAGAATCTACAAACCTCTCAAACACTTCCACAAGGGGATCTTGAATTGAGGATATTTCATCGATTTGGAGAGATTAGTACTGGAGCCAGTGATATGTTTGGAGTTTATGCACCTAGTAATATAACAATGGGGCTAGCCTATGGAATTACTTCGAACCTGATGCTTGTATTTGATACAGAGAAACAAAATCGTTTCTATGATCTTTCACTTAAATATCGTTTTCTAACACAGAAGACAGATAATAGTATCCCTCTCTCTGTTAGTTATATCTTCACCACGAGTTATAGTGGCATGGATAAGGAAAACTATGGTGTTACTTATCATGCAGCCAATCGTTGGAGCTATTTGAATCAATTAGTAGCAGAAAAACAAATCGGTTATAAGATAAATACAATGCTAGGCATTTACTACACTCACCATAATGCCGCAAAACCAACCCAACCACATGATATCGGTGCAGTATCATTTGCTATGGGATATCGTTTTGGTAAAAAAATGAGCATTTTCGCTAATTATCAGTATAACCAAGCGCTTACATTCCTAGGGGACAACAGTAGTAGAGATGAAGTTGGAAAAGACGGCGCTTCTGTTGGAATTAGTTATGGTACTCCTACACATAAGTTTCAGGTGTTTATAGGAAATCAATATGGAATAAATACTGGAGATAATATGGCAAATAATGCTTATAAATTAAACTCTAGTAATCTAAGAATTGGGTTTAATATATCCGTTAGACTCTTTCACAATAAAAAGTCATGAAAAAAAATGTTTTTATAATAAGTGTATTCATTGTACTTCAAATCCTTATTATGGGCATGAAACCCATCCCTAGTAAAGAGTTGGGAGCAATTACAATGACCCCTTTAAAAGAGACTATAAAAGAGGGAAATCGTATTTTTACAAGAACTGTAAAAATGACTAGCAAAGAGAAGTCTCAGTTAGCCTTTGATGTCCAAATTATTTGGGATGATCATGGCTCCTTTCTAGGTATCTCTGGTATTAATGGATACACTTTACAAAAATACAATGGTAAAAAGCTGTCCAAAAAACAAACCTTCCAATTAAATGAAATTCTCGGTGCTCCAGCATCTCGATTTTCAGATATAAAACTACAAGAACCTAGCTGTAAAGAGAATGAAAATCAACTTTATATGATCGATGCGCAGAGTGGGGCAAGTGCTCAAAATAAGCCGAAACTAACATGGATTAGTGGGGCAGGACAACTTTGCTATGTTCTTTGGAATATCGTTCACGGAGAGAGTGTTAACGAAATAAAAGCATTAAGCAATAAAGAGTTATAAAGAGGGTAAAACAGTTCAATTTCATAGTATTCGACATGAAATTAATCTAAGGCAAGTGTTTTTTGAACACTTGCCCTGTAATATATAGAAAGGAATAGAGACTGATAGTATCTAAAGTTTTATTTTTTTAATATTTATTGATTACTTTTGCGATTGAATGACCAAATACAATCGAAAAATAGTTAACCTGTTCACCCGATTTCTCATCGTAGGTGTCATGTTATGGATGCAATTGCTATCAATTGCTACCATGCACTCGCATACGCTTTCGAATGGAGAGGTAGTTTGGCACTTCCACCCCCTAGGGCAAGGAGAGAATGGCTGTAATCCAACAAACCATACTCACAACGGCAATAGTTTTCAAGGATTTTCATGGAACTCAACACACTTCTTATCTTCGCATAAACCGATAGTTCCATTAAGCTTATCCACAATAATTCAATGTATTAACATTGAACGACCTCATCACTTGTACCTCGTCACGACGAGATCCATTCGTCTACGAGCTCCTCCTATTAAAGCATAATCATAAGGTAATTTCAGTCACATAATACACACTCTCTTTGGAGGAAATGTGGAATGTTGTGCACATTTTATTTAAAAGTAGGACACTCTCTCTATTTAACAGGAGAAGAACGTCTTAACCATTTGCAAATCAGAGGAAAAAACTTATACATGAAACTTCTTAAAAAGATTATATCTGTCACTTTGATCATGGGACTTATCATCACGAGTGGTCTAGCAAGTAACAAAAAAACACCAGCGACTTCGATTAAAGGTACTGTTAAAAGCAATAATGAAGCGATTCCATTTGTTAATATTATTTTATCTGGTACTACTTTAGGGGCTGCTTCAAATATTGAAGGACATTACGAGCTTTTTAATTTACCTCTTGGTAAACAAACCATTATATGTAAAGCAATTGGATACAAACCAATCACCAAAGAGGTGAATGTTAAAGAGGGAAAGAATTTATCCCTAGACTTTGAGTTAGAAGAGGATAATATTGGTTTAGATCAGGTGGTAGTCACTGCGAATAGGAACGAGACAAATAGAAAAGAGGCTGCAGTGATTGTCAATACAATCAGCCCAAAGCTATTTACTCAAACAAGTGCAGTCACTTTAAGTGAAGGACTGAACTACACACCAGGTGTACGTATGGAGACCGATTGCCAAAATTGTGGTTTCACTCAAGTTCGAATGAATGGTATGGAGGGTGCATATTCTCAAATATTAATCAATGGACGCGCCATTTTTAGCGGATTGGCAAGTGTCTATGGATTAGAATTGATCCCTGCAAATATGATTGAAAGAGTAGAGGTAGTAAGAGGTGGTGGTTCAGCATTATATGGTTCAAGCGCTATAGCAGGTACCATTAACATGATTACAAAAGATCCAATAAATAATACTTTCCAATTCTCTTCTTCGTACCAAAATATGGGTGTAGGACTGGATGGCTCACCAGCAAAAGACTATAATGTAAACTTTAATACTTCGGTCGTTTCTAAGAACAACAAGACAGGAATATCTATTTTTGGGTTCTATCGCAATAAAGATGCGTATGATGCCAATGGGGATGGATACTCTGAACTTGCTGAGATGGAAAATAAGACAATTGGATTTAGAGGATTCCATAAAACAGGACTTAGAAGTAAGTTGACTTTTGACTATTTCCATATTGATGAAGATAGAAGAGGTGGAGACCAACTAGATCTTCCAGTCTATAAAGCAAATATCGCAGAGAGTGTAAAACACAAGATTAACACCGTAACTACAGAATGGAAAAAATTCACAGAAAATGATGGTGTTCTAAACGTGTATGCATCAATGCAACATATTGATAGAGACTCTTACTATGGTGCTAATCAAGACAGAACAGCATTCGGTAAAACCACTGATCTTGTATATAATGTTGGCCTACAATACAACCAAAAGTTTAATCTAAGCTACTTTGATGTAGATGCAACAGTTGGTGTAGAGGACAACGGAGACAAATTAGACGATAACAAAATCGATAAGACAGATCTTAATAACCCTATTAGTACTGATATTACAGATCAAACTCTTAATATACTAGGAACTTTTGCTCAACTTGAGATGAAGACAACCAGAACAACCATCAGTTTGGGGGCAAGGTTTGACCACTATGATATCCAAGATAAAAGCAATGAAGGATCAAAGGTACCTTCAGGAAATGCATTTTCACCTAGACTATCTTTGAAATATGATATCACCAAATGGTCACAACTAAGAGGTAGTGTATCTACAGGATATAGAGCTCCTCAGGTTTTCAATGAAGACCTTCATATTGAGGTTTCTGGATCAAGAAAAGTGATTCATAACAACGATCCAAACTTAAAGAAAGAGTCTTCTGTTAGTTATACAGGATCTTATAGCATTACTCCTGACATTGGGGAACATAATAGTCTACAACTTTTAATAGAAGGGTTTTATACTAAATTAAATGACACTTTTGTTTTTGAATATGGAAAACCTGATGAAAACAAAGTAGTGACAAATACTAGAAAGAATGCAATTGGTGGTAGTGTTGTAAAAGGATTAAACCTTGAATTGAACGCTTCATTTGGTCGTAAATTCACATTCCAGTCAGGCTATACTATTCAACAAAGTTATTTTAACGATCCAGGTGAAAACAGTATTGAGGGATACAAAGAATATTTTAGAACACCAAAGAAATATGGGTATGCGACAATCACTTATAGCCCTGACAGAAGATGGACTTTTGCTCTAAATGGGAACTATACTGGATCAATGTTAGTTCCTTATTCTGGACCATTAAACGATAAAGACAAAGATGGGAACTACTTAACTATAGTAAATAAAAGTAACGACTTCTACGATATCGGAGCAAAAGTTTCAAAGAAGTGGATGTTGCCTAAAGGGGTTAGTGTCATCTTAGATGCTGGCGTTAAGAATATTTTCAACGAATACCAGTCAGACTTTGACAAAGGTGCAGAAAGAGACCCTGGATACATTTATGGTCCTGCACTTCCACGAACTGCTTTTATCACCCTTAAGATAGGAAACCTATTATAAGCTTAAAAAAAGAATGTCTCGCTGAGGCATTCTTTTTATTTTTATAAATAACATTTAGGTCTTATTTAAACGTTCCTTCTTATTATTATACTCTCTTCTTATATTTAGTCCATCACTCAATCCTATGAATCAGGTCCTATATATACTCTTTGGACAAGATACACACTGCTATCCCAAATCTACAAGATATCTAAATATAAGGCATATAAAACTCAACTTAGAGAAATATCTACTCTCATCCAAAACTCTTATTGACACTTTAATTACAAAAATCATTATAAACCTGACAATTAAGGAAATGTGTTACATTTTGTAATAAAAACAACAAAATAACAGCGAATCTACACCTATATTGCGTTGCGCAAACCAATATAACGTGTAGGATGAATACAAGAAAGAAGTCGACTATTCTTATCGCTCTTTTGCTCCTCTCTTTCGGAGCATTCTGTAAAAAAAAGAAGCAGCGTCCGAATATTCTATTTATCATGTCGGATGACCATACAAGCCAAGCTATTGGGGCGTATCAGAGCAGGCTTGCACCTTTGAACCCAACACCAACGATAGATAGATTAGCAAAAGAAGGCATATTGTTCAAGAATGCATTTTGTACGAACTCTATCTGTACTCCATCTCGAGCATGTATTATGACAGGTCAATACAGTCAAACCAATGGGGTCCTCGATTTAGCAGGAAAATTACCTATTAAAAGACAATATTTGGCTCAAGAAATGCATCAACTAGGCTACGAAACTGCAGTGGTCGGCAAATGGCATCTTCATCAAGCACCAGAAGCCTTTGATTACTACAATGTATTCTATAACCAAGGAAGTTACTTCGATCCTGTTCTTTATGAAAAGAACAACTACAAAAAAACACAAATCAAGAAGAATAGACACAAAGTCGATTCTATAAGAGGGCATCAATACAATGGACACTCTTCTGATATTGTTACTAATATCTCATTAGAGTGGTTGGAAAATAAAAGAGATCCGAATAAACCTTTTTTTCTGATGCACCATTTTAAGGCACCTCATGACATGTTTGAGTTTAACCCCAAATATAACAACTATCTAGAAAACACCGTCATTCCTGAACCTGCAAGTATGTACTATCAAGCAAACCACGGTTCAATCGCTACACGAGGGATCAACGACTCTTTAATAGACATCATAGGATCAAGTGTTGGACGTCGAAATATTGTTCGAAATATGGGACAACACATGGATATCGATAAATCCTTATCTGATATAGAATACAAACATGAAGCATATCAGGAGTATTTGAAACGATATCTACGTTGCGTGAAAGGAGTAGATGATAATGTAAAGAGAATCTTTGATTATCTAGAAAAACATGATTTAATGGAAAAAACGATCATCATCTATACTGGAGATCAAGGATTTAATTTAGGTGAGCATGATTATATAGATAAAAGATGGATTTACGAAGAGTCTATGAGAATGCCATTTTTAGTGCGTTATCCAAAAATGATCAAACCAAACACCAAAACTCAAGCAATCATTAACAATACTGATTTTGCTCCAACAATCATTGAGCTAGCAGGAGGTAGTGTCCCTTCGAAGATGCAAGGACACAGTTTTAAATATATCCTTGAAACAGGAGAAGAGCCAGAAGGATGGCAACAAGAAACTTACTATCGTTATTGGATGCATATGGCACACAATCATTGTAACCCTGCCCATTTTGGGATAAGAACTAAACGATATAAGTTGATTCTATTCTATGGACAAAATTATAAATCACAAAAAAGGGGATCACGATCGAAGAAAGAGAGCTTAGCCCAGATGAATACTCCTGTTGCATGGGAATTTTATGACCTCAAAGAAGATCCATGCGAAATGGATAATCGCTATAAAAATCCAGCATACAGCGATATCATTATCGAATTAAAACAACGGTTAGTGAAGTTAAGAACAGATCTAAATGAGAAGGATAAAAGATACCCTCTTATTGAAAAATCTATAAAGGATCATTGGAATGATTGACCTTTAAATGATAATTCCGTTAATAAATCTCACAAGTTAAATTAATTAAACCCAATCAAATTAATATGTTGAAATTATTTACAAGGCAGTGTATGCTAATTTCTACTTTGTTATGCATCGTCGTTACAACTACATTTGCCAAAGATATTCATGTGTCATTAAAAGGTAATGACAGTCATAATGGGACCCTAAAACATCCTGTACGTTCTATTCAAAAAGCGATTGATATTCTTCGAGAGAGTAAGAAGTATCCTTCTAAAGGATCTTATATCTGGATTCATGAAGGAGTATATAGACTCGAGAAACCTATCAAAATAGGAAGTGATGATAGTGGGACACCTGAAGTACCTGTATTTATTAAAGCTGTTGATGGAGATAAAGTGACCATTACTTCAGCACAGACATTGAACCTCAAATGGGAAAAATATAAAAACAATATCTATAAGGCAAAGGTTGACCTCAAGTATACAATAGATCAATTAATTGTCAATGGGAAGATGCAACGAATGGCACGTTATCCCAATTATAAAGTTTCTGATGTAGGTAAAACAAATGGCAAAGAGAAACATACCGAACCTTTCAATGGAGGAGCATCAGATGCTTGGGATATCTCTAAAAGTAGAAATTGGAAGAATCCAACGGGGGCTTATATGCATGCCATGCACAAAGCAAAATGGGGTGATATTCATTATGAAGTAACAGGCAAAAAACCAAATGGTGAACTTGAATTTATTGGCGGTTGGCAGAATAATAGAGTAAATACTATCAACGTCGTTCATAAATCATTTCGGATGATTGAAAATATATATGAAGAACTAGATGCTCCAAATGAATGGTTTTACGATCAAAAAGATGGAACGATCTATTATATTCCTGATCCCAAAACGTCTATTGATGATATGACGGTAGAGGTGGTTCAGCAGACAAAATCTTTAGTCGAAATTACTGGTGACTTTTATGAAAAAAAGGTGAATGCAGACTTTCATGGAGGCAACGGAGTAGTTTACCATGCAGAGATGCGCCATTTTAAGAATGCTGTTTCTAATATCGTTTTCGATGGTATAACGTTTACTGGGACAAAGCGAACATTTATGGAAAATAAGGAGCCTCTGGTTCGTTCTGATTGGACCATCTATCGTGGAGGAGCATTTTACATCACAGGAGCTGAAAATATTACAGTTCGAAATTGTACATTTATGCAATTAGGAGGTAATGCAATATTTGTGGATGGTTACAACAGAAGAGTAAAAATATCAGAATGCTACTTCCATCATAATGGTGCCACCGACATCAATTTTGTTGGTTCTCCTCAAGCTGTCAGAGATCCTCTTTTCAGCTATGGTCAACAACGTATCGAATTTGACAAAGTGGATACTATTCCCGGGCCTAAAAGCATTGATTATCCTGCAGATTGTATCGTAGAACAATGTTTGATGACTCAATGTGGTAGGGTTGAAAAACAAACTTCTGGAGTAAATATTGCGATGAGTTCACGTATTACTATCAGACACAACACCATATACCATGTTCCACGTGCAGCAATCAATGTATGTGATGGTTGTTGGGGAGGTCACTTGATCGAGTGGAATAAATGCTTTGAAACGGTACTAGAGACTGGCGATCACGGAGCATATAATTCTTGGGGACGTGATCGTTTTTGGCATTCAGCAAGCCCAAATGGTTCATACCAAAAACTAAAAGATGGAACACATCGTATAAAAGCAATGAACGATAGGTGGCACGATGTATCAGTTTGGGACGCATATCAAACAATTGTAATGCGTAACAACTTTTGGATGTGTGATAATGGCTGGGATGTCGATCTAGATGATGGCTCCACCAACTACGAGATATACAATAACCTTTGTCTTAAAGGTGGAATGAAAACTAGAGAAGGATATCATCGAAATGTATATAACAATATCATATTTAACTATTATACATGTAATGTCCCATATCCAGCTCCTACATATGATCAATTTCGTTCAAACATTATTATTGGTAAAAGCTATGTAGCAACATATCCTACCAAGTGGGCAGGACGACTAGATAAGACTCTTTTTCACAATCCAACATACAAAGAGGCGGTACCAGCAAGTTCTATTCAGGAATGGACCTGTCAAGATGAGCATAGTTTAATTGGCAATGCTGATTTTGTTGATCCTTTAAATGGTGACTTTACTGTAAAAAGTGATTCTCCAGCAATTCTTTTAGGATATATGAACTTTCCAATGAATGGATTTGGTGTAACAGTTGAAAGACTTAAGAAATTAGCTCCAGAACCTAAAATAGCACTCCCATCTAGTTTCTTTAATAATGTGAGAAAGGCAGACAAAACGCTTCGCTTTAACGGAGCACAACTTAAGAACCTAAGCACTCCATCAGAACAAACTGCATATGGTTCAAAAGAGATCTCAGGTGTTATTATACAAAAATTTAAAAAGGATAGTAAATTAAAAAAATGGGGGTTTGAGATAGATGATGTAATTCTAGCAATAGATAAAAATAAGGTCTCAAACACGAAAAAATTACTAAAAATATTTAATAGAATTGATTCTAAAAAAAGATGTATTGCATTAATTCTTAGAGGACAAGAAGAGATTACAGTTGAATTTCTAAGATAACATTTAATCAATAAGTTATAAGTAGAAAGAGGATGTCCATAATTAGGCATCCTCTTTCTTATTCTACGGATAATTATGGTATTTATATTCAAAAAAAAGAGAATAAATGTATCTAGTATATCATCAGATTGCTCTTTAGATATGAGTCAGAAGCATTTGCATGGGTAGTTTTTCTTTCTATTTTTGTATACACGTTATCACATATCAAAGAAGTGAACACCATGCTAAAAGACAATATGAACAATACTGAGAAGAAAAAAAATATCCTTGTCATTATACTTTCAATAGTATTGGCAATTATGATAGTTTTATTTTTCGTAGAAAAAAGCCAACATAATGAGATCTTAAATGAGATGGGGCAAGAGAAAGACTCTATTACAATAGAACTCCAGCAAATGGCTTTAGGATATGACTCTTTAACTGTAGAAAATGATACCTTGACTCATAACCTAGAAATGGCTTCAGAACAAGTAAGGCAATTATTAACTGAAGTAGAGCAGGTTAAGAAAACAAGCTACAAACAAATATCAAGATATCGTAAAGAGGTTACAACTCTTCGGAAGATAATGCGTAACTACATTGTTCAAATTGATTCTTTAAATAAAAAGAACGCTGCACTTCTTGCTGAGAATAATCAAGTAAAAAAGAAGATTGCTTCTGTCAGTCAGAAGAATCAAAAACTCTCTAAAACAAACGAAGAGTTAAAAGAAAAAATTTCAATCGCAGCTGCTTTAGAAGCTCTAAACATCCAAGCTGTTGGTATCAACAAAAAAGGAAAAGAAAATCATAAAGCACGTAAGATCGAAAAGTTAAAAGTGACTTTTACTCTTTCTAAGAATGTGGCAGCTAAAAGAGGTGAGAAACAGATCTATATTCGTATCATGGATCCTTTTGAAAATCTTCTATTGGAGAACGAAGACAACACTTTTAAATTTGAAGATTCAAATATCCAATATAGTGCAGTAAGAACCATCAATTATGAAGGAGAAGCTCTTCCTGTTTCTATCTATTGGGATAATACAAACAAGCCACCTCTTTCGAAAGGTAAGTATATTGTACATATCTTTACAGATGGCAATAATATTGGAGAAACGAATCTAGAAATAAAATAATAACGTATCATGAAGCTCTCAGTAATTGGATCTGAGAGTTTTTTTTATAAATATTATTTAACATAGTATTTGACTCTAGGACTTATATATGCTATAATAAAACGATTTTTTATTTTCATAAAAAACATTTTAGTTTGCAATACGTTTTATTTATATAGAGTTGTATATCTTTGCATTACGAGATATTATACAGTGACTAATACAACATAGAGAGAAACTGTAGAGTACAAAAAAGACCACTATCGAAAATGATATAGGTCACAAAACGACAGAAAATGAGAAATATCCATTTACTAACATCTTTTATTATTCTAATAATAGCTTCTTCTTGTTCAACAACAGGAAAACTGCGCACTAAAAATAAGATGAATCTAATCAAAGTGGAAGCTGGCATGAGCCAAGATGAAGTATTGGCTTTGACAAAAGGAATAACAAAGACCACAACAGAGTTTGGTCAGTTATATAATAACCCTTATTACAAAACAATTAACACACTTAAGAATGGAAGTGTAGTTACCACCCTATGGTTTTACACAGATAAAATATCTGCAGATGGAAAGATCAATATGAATGAGTTGACCCCTGTGGTATTGGAAGACAACTCTGTAATTGGAATTGGATGGAAATCATATCTAGACTATTGTGATGTGAAAGATATAACACCTGAAGATTATAGAGGAGAACCCAACACAGAAAAAAAGAAATAAAATAAAAAGAGAGTGAAGTGATTCACTCTCTTTTTATTTATGATTGATAGGTCATCATCTTACTTAGATACTTACCTATAATATCAAATTCAATATTAATCACAGACCCTTCCTTGAAGGTATGAAAGTTTGTATGTTCGTGGGTATAAGGGATAATTGCTACTTGGAATGAATCATCCTTCGAATTTACGACCGTTAGGCTAGTTCCGTTTACTGTAACAGAACCTTTTTCGACTGTCATATACCCTTTTTGTGCCATCTCCTTATCAAACGCATAATGGAAAGTAAAGTACCAGCTACCATCTACCTCTTCAATCTTCATACAGGTAGCAGTTTGATCTACGTGGCCCTGAACAATATGTCCATCTAATCGGCCATTCATTGGCATGCTTCTTTCTAGATTCACTTTCGAACCAACTTCCCATGTACGAAGATTTGTCTTCTCTAATGTCTCCTTAATTGCCGTTACAGTATAAGTGGTATCTGTAAGAGAAACAACTGTCATACATACACCATTGTGGGCAATACTTTGATCAATCTTCAACTCATCAACAAAGTTACACGCCAGAGTGAAGTGATAATTTTCTTTTTCTTGTTCGATAGAAACAACCGTTCCCATCCCCTCTACAATACCTGAAAACATAAGCTATGCTTTAAATTACTATTTATTAATCCAAAAGTACGATTTTTTCACGACTGTATACGCTTCACACCAAAAGATACAACAGCTAAGTTTTTTGTTGACAATATCTTTTGTTATTTTGTATTAAAGTTAACACTTCTTGCAATGATAGATCAATCGACAATAGACAAGGTTATCGATACTGCCAAAATAGAAGAGGTAGTAGGTGAAGAGGTAGATCTCCGAAAAAGAGGAGTCAACCTTTTAGGACTTTGTCCTTTTCATAATGAAAAAACGCCCTCTTTTACAGTATCTCCTGCCAAAGGAATATTTAAGTGTTTTGGTTGTGGTGAAGCAGGAGATTCTATAGGCTTTGTAATGAAGTTTCAAAGAATTAATTTCTTTGATGCGATCAGGGTATTAGCAAAAAGATATCACATCGAATACGAAGAAGAAGAGGAGTCTCCAGAAGCAGCATTAAGAAGAAAGGAGAGAGAAGCTAGACAGGTTATCTTAACTTGGACACAAGGGTATTACAACTCTCTTTTGAAAAATCTGAAAACCTCGAACAACCATCCAGGATTTATCCCTTTTCTACAAAAATGGAATATCACAGAAGATATGATCGAGAATTATCACATCGGACTATCTATTTCTAAAGGAGACAATCTTTATAAAACACTTACCTCAAAAGGATTTAAGAAGGAGATTATTGTCTCAACCTCTTTGGTATCTGAAGGAGAAAATGAAATGGATGATTTTTTTCGTAATGAATTGATATTTCCAATTCACTCTATTGCAGGAAGGGTCTCTGGTTTTTGTAGTATAAACTTAAACAATATGGATAGTCAAGAGGGTTTTAAAATACTTTCAGACAATCCTTCATTTCAATCTGAAAAAGAGATACTAGGGCTTTTCCAAGCCAAAGGAGATAGCCTAAAGAAGAAGTGCTGTCATATTATAAGCCATCCTTTGGAAATGCTTTACCTGTTTTCAAACCAACAACAGAATTCCGTATTCATCCCTCAAGGGACATTATCAAATAAACAGATTAAACAGATTACTCGATTCACGAACAGTATAACTCTTTGGAGTGATAAAAGTATGAGCTCTGTACTTGAATGTTACAATAGAATTTCTATCTTAATTCACGAAGGAGTCAATGTAAAGATTGTGGATACTCAAAGTGAAAACCTAACACATTACCTTAAAGACCAAAGAACTTCCATTATCGAAGACCATATTACCAATTCGAAAGATTGGCTCCACTTTTTAGTAGAGACACTTTATCCAATAAAAGAGTCTCTAGGGATGGATAACACTGCCATATTTAATAAAATTATTCAAATAGTATCTATTATCCCTGATGCTATTGTTAAAGGTGTTTATGTGACAGAATTTAGTAGATTGGTAAACTTACCAGAAGAACTGATTTGGAGTGAATTAAAAAATATCGGAAAATAAGCTCTAAGAATACTATATTCATGGATCATTTTCTTTTCCTATATTTGCACTGTTATCTAACTTTATGAATGTATTCATGATAGAGCAGAAAATAATTGATAAGATTATACAATCACTTCCTCCAATTGATCAAATTATCTCTAATTACCTTACCCTGAAACCTAAAGGAGATCATATGGTAGGGATATGTCCATTTCATAACGGTTCTGTTCCGACACTGATGGTTTATAACAATCCGGGTATTTACAGGTGTGTTGAATGTAACCGTGCAGGTAATATTCTACAGTTTATTATGGAGCATGAAACACTAAGTTTTGAACAAACACTTCAACTTGTTATAGATAAATATCAAATATCTCTTCCTGATGATTGGCATGACAAAGAAGAAAACAACCTCTCACAACCACAAAAACTAATTCAACTAGCAGAATGGTGTAAAAACTATTTTCGTAATCAACTAACAGATACTGACGAAGGAAAGAGCATCGCCTTAAATTATCTAACCCATAGAGGGATAGATATAGAAGCGATTAACTCATTTCAGCTAGGCTACTGCCCTAAGGCACATGGGGAGATGACAAAACAAGCACAAGTGGAAGGTGCCACAATCGAAGACTTAGAACAGATTGGTGTCACCATCAGAAGAGACAATTGGATACGAGATCGATTCGAGTCAAGGGTTATCTTTCCTATCTTTAACATTTCAGGTAAAACAATTGGTTTTGGTGGTCGTACAATGGCTGAAAATAAGGAGAAGAAGATTGCCAAATATATTAACTCCCCTGAAACAGAGATCTACCATAAGAGTCATGTTCTATATGGTTTATATCAAGCAAAGAAAGAGATTATAAATCAACAAAACTGTTATATAGTCGAAGGATATACAGACGTCATATCCATGCATATGGCAGGAGTACACAACGTAGTTGCTTCTGCGGGAACATCATTGACGATGGACCAAGTAAGGCTACTTCGAAGATTTACGGATACGGTAACCATTATTTATGATGGAGACAGTGCTGGGATCGGGGCAGCTATTAGAGGGGTAGAGTTAATTCTTCAAGAAGGAATGTTCGTTAAAGTGGTTCCTCTTCCTGAAGGGGAAGATCCAGACTCTTTTGCTCGTTCCAATAGTCAATTTAAGGACTACGTTCAGAGAAATGAAAAGGATTTCATAGAATATGCCTCTATTGCACGACTCAATCAGACGCAAAATGATCCAATATCACGAGCTACAGCAATCTCAGAGATTGTTCGTTTAATTTCCATTATTCCATATCTTCACCTAAGAATGAAATATATGCGAGAGTGTAGTAGACTCATGCAAATCAGAGAAGAGAACCTCTATTTAGAACTACGAAAGTTTCAGGAGAAACATGCAGAACAACTTCATAAGAAGAGTAGAAATAATCCTATCCCTTCTCATTTAGAGGCTATGAACCTATCTCAAGAGGTAAACCCTTTTGATCTCGAGGAGCAGGAGATCCTAAGATTCCTTCTTCGCTATGGTCCCATGGATCTTATGGATGAGAATATAGAGGGAACAAATCGAAAAAGAACATTAAAAGTTGCCAACTATATATTTAATGAACTAGATGCAGACCAATTATCCTCAATAAACCCTCTTTATCAAAAGATTCTTGACGAGTACAAGGCACACCTAAATGAATTTAATTTTGAACCCAATAGATATTTCATTCACCATCCAGATATTCATGTAAGCAAGTTTGCGAGCAAATTATTAACAAACAAATATGTTGAAAGCAAGATGTGGGTTCAACAGGGAAACTATATCGAACATACCGAAGATATTCTTTTTACTCTGATCCCTAAAGTGGTTGAAAACTATAAATTAAGTAGAGTAAGGGTGATGATCAAAGAAAAAATAAAAGGGTTAGCAATGATCAATAATCAAACAGATTTTGAAAAGATTCTGGAGCTACAACAAGAGATCCAGAATCTTAAGATGATTGAAAAAGAACTGTCAGCCTCTCTTGGACAAAGAACAATTAATGGGTAACATTAGTTAGAGCTTAAATTAAGATGTTAAACATTCGTTTAACTTGATTGTTTAAGTTTTATTTAATCCACTCTAATTGTTCAAAATATGAGACCCAAGATAACATTCTTTGACACTAAACCCTATGATAAGGAGATATATAAGCCTCTTGCTGAGAAGATGGGGTTTGATGTTCGATTTGTTTTCTACCATTTAACAGAAGATAATATCTTATTGGCTCAGGATGCGGATGTAGTTGTAATTTTTGTAAACGATATACTGAATGAAAAGGTAATTAACAAGCTTCATAGTTATGGAGTCAAACTAATTGCACTTCGTTGTGCAGGATTCAACAATGTAGATATCAAAGCAGCAAAAGACAAAATTAAAGTAGTACGTGTTCCTGCATATTCTCCAAGCGCCATTGCGGAACATACCGTTGCACTAATGCTTTCTTTGAATAGAAAAATCCACAGAGCTTATTTCCGTACACGAGATGCAAACTTTTCCCTTAACGGATTAATGGGATATAATCTAAATGGAAAAACAGCAGGCGTCATTGGAACAGGTAAAATTGGAAAATCACTAATCAAAATACTAAAAGGATTTGAGATGGATGTACTCGCGTATGATCCTTTTCCAGACAACAAACTCGCTGAAAGCTTAGGCTATCAATATACCGATCTAGATACACTTTTTCAAAAATCGGATGTTATATCTCTTAACTGTCCTTTAACAAGAGAAACGAAGTGGCTCATTGATAAAGATGCTATTGATATGATGAAAGAGGGAGTAATGATTATTAACACAGGTAGAGGTAAACTTATTAAAACAACAGATCTTATTGAAGGACTTAAAGCGGGAAAAGTGTCTGCAGCAGGATTAGATGTCTATGAAGAGGAAAATGAGTTCTTTTTCGAAGACCTTTCTGACCAAGTCCTCGAGGATGATGTTCTTGCAAGATTACTTACTTTTAATAATGTAATCGTGACCTCTCATCAAGCATTCTTCACAAAAGAAGCCTTCATGAATATCGCAAACACAACATTAAACAACATCAAAGATTTCTGTGAAGGAAAAGAACTGAAGAATGAAGTGAAAATATAGAAGAAAATTTATTATAATAAATTTTAAAAGCTACCTTATCAAGGTAGCTTTTTTTATAATTTTAACTAAAAAAGTATAACAATTATAAAAATGAATTATATTATTCCTATTTCGTTTGATTAAAATTATTATTTAAATACTATCCAATATCTTTAAGACTAAAGTCGTTGTCTATTGGAATTGTGATTTTATTAAACACACACAAATATAAATTAACAATTAGAGAACATTTCTTATAAACATGGCAAAGAAAAAATTAGAGGTTGAGATGTACAGCTATGGAGAATATACCCAATGGGATAGAAATAGCAAAACATTACCTAAGCTATTAGACATAACAAATATCATCAAATCTGATATCGGAACAGAGTTTGGGTATGTATTAATAATAAAAAAAGCCAAAGGGAAGAGACTCTCATTCAGAATTGATCACCCTCCTTTTAGAGGAGAAGACGGCAAAGTTGCAGCACCATTTACTGGAGAGTATTTTATACGATCAAACAATTACCAGTTCTTTCTAGGTGATTCAATATGGGAACCACTAAAAGACAAACTAGGAACTTGGAAACTTTTTACTTATATCGATGGAGAATTGGTCGCACATAAAGAACTGAAAATTATATCCAAACACATATAAAATACCAATAAATGAAAAAACTAACGACATTAATACTTGCAGTACTACTTTTTACACAGTGTTCTAGTGTGCCTGCACCTAAAAAGTTAGAACCGACTCCATCCCCAAGGCAATTGGCTTGGCAAGAGATGGAATTTTATGCATTCATTCATTTCAGTATGAACACATTTACTGATGATGAGTGGGGATATGGAGATAAAGACCCTAAACTTTTCAACCCCACAAATCTTGACTGCAAACAATGGGCAAGAGTGTGCAAAGAGGCTGGAATGAAAGGAATCATCCTTACTGCAAAACATCATGATGGATTCTGTCTATGGCCGACTAAAACAACAGACTACTCCATTAAGCAGTCACCTTGGAAGAATGGTAAAGGGGATTTGGTAAAAGAGTTAAGAGAAGCATGTGATGAATATGGTCTTAAACTAGGTATCTATCTATCTCCATGGGATCGTAACAATGCAAATTATGGAACACCAGCATATATCGATATATTCAGAAATCAACTTCGTGAACTTCTAACTAACTATGGTGAATTATTTGAAGTATGGTTTGATGGAGCCAATGGTGGGGATGGATACTATGGAGGTGCTAGAGAAACAAGAAAAATTGATAGAAAAACATTCTACGATTGGCCCAATACATATAAAATTGTTCGTGAACTTCAACCAAATGCTTGTCTATTTAGCGATGCTGGACCAGACGTAAGATGGGTTGGTACAGAAGAAGGATTTGCAAATAAAACAAATTGGAGTACTTTAAGAAGAGACGAAGTTTGGCCAGGTTGGCCTCACTATGTTCAATTAAGATCTGGACATGAGGATGGGAATTACTGGGTACCTGCAGAGGTAAATACGTCTATAAGACCAGGTTGGTTTTATCACGAAAGAGAGGATAATATGGTTAAATCATTGCCTCAATTAATGGATATTTATTACCACTCAGTAGGACGTAATGGAACATTCCTTTTAAATCTCCCTGTAGATAGAAGAGGTCTTATTCATCCTATAGATGAAAAAAATCTTATCGCTCTTGGTAAACAGATTAAAGAAGACTTTGAAAATAATTTAGTTTCTTCTTATGCAGAAATTACTGCTTCAGAAGTTCGAGGTAATAACGAAAGATATAACCCAAAACAGTTATTGGACAACAATATAGACACATACTGGGCTACCAATGATAATGTTGTAAATGCTAGCTTCACCATCACATTTGACGAACCAAAAACATTTAACAGAATCCTACTTCAAGAAGATATCAAGCTTGGACAAAGAGTGAAGAAGTTTCATGTAGAAATTCAAAAAGATGGAAAATGGAATACAGTTGCAGATGAAACAACCATTGGTTACAAGCGGATCCTTCGTATTCCATCAACAACAACCACAAAAGTAAAAGTAGTTATTGATGATGCTAAAGCTTCAATTGTTCTTTCTACATTTGGCCTTTACGATGCGCCTCCAATGCTTGTTGAACCAAAACTTTTCCGTACTCAAGATGGAAAAGTGTATATTATTGCTCCTGATCAAGAGTCTAAGATATACTATACTCTAGATGGAACAAATCCTGTAGAGAACACAAATAGAATAGAATATACTGCTCCTTTCACTCTTGTTAAAAAAGCAATTGTTCGTGCTGTGATTGAAAATCCCAAAACATCCAAGTTTAGTCCAGTTGCTCATCGTAAGTTTGATATCCCATCAACAAATTGGAAGCTAATTGGTCGAAATGTAAAAGATTTCAAGAATATTATAAATGGACAATCACACAATTTCGGTCAAATCAAGAAGAATAAAAAGGGAATGATAATTGACCTTGGAAAAACTTATACGATTGACGGATTTAGATACCTACCAATTCAGAATAGATGGAGTATGAACTTTATCAAAAAATATGCTTTTTACATCAGTATGGATGGTAAACGTTGGGGAAACCCAGTACTTAAAGGGGCATTTGATAATATCAGAAACCACCCAATAGAACAAACAGTAACTGGCGCAAATCGAAAAGGTCGTTACATTAAATTTGTTCCAATAGAAACAATTGACAATGGTAAAGCTGCTTCAATAGCTTCTTTTGATATTCTCACAAAATAATTTAATATAAGAAAGGCGAAAATTTTCATGTTTCGCCTTTTTATATTTATCATCAAATATTAACAAGGAGAATCTGAACACGTTCCAGCAGCCAGTTCAAACTCTATTGTAGAGTGCATAATACCATGATGTTCTAAGTCGTGTTTGATATCTTTTCGTAACTTCATAATTTTCTCAATACCCATTTGATCATCCTCAACCTCAATATGTGCTGTCAAAGAGACCAAACTGCTACTTATTGGCCATATATGAATATGATGAGCTTCTATCACTTCATCCTTACTCTCTAACAACTCTTTAATTTGCTTATAATCGATCTCTTTTGGCACACCATCCAAAACCAAGCGAACACTCTCTTTAAGCAAACCATATGTCCCTATTGCAATAATAATAGCAATAATCAAACTTACGATTGGATCTATCCAAACCAATCCGGTATACTGAATTAACAAACCAGATACAACTACTCCTACTGAAACCAAAGCATCTACTAAGAGGTGAATAAAAGCACCCCGAATATTGATATCCTTTTTTTGATCTTTAAAAAAAAGAAATGCGGTGATACCATTGATTATAACACCGATAGCTGCGACGACAATGACCCCAAAACCATCAACGACAATAGGGGAGGCAAAACGTTCAATAGACTCAATTGCGATCATAATCACCACAACACATAAGACAATAGAATTAATCAAAGAGGCTAGAATAGTCCCCTTCTTATAGCCATAAGTGAAATGATCATTTACGACCTTCTGTGCTAATTTTAATCCAAACCATGCCAATAACAAACTAGCAACATCAGAAAGGTTATGTGTTGCATCAGAGACCAATGCTAACGAGTTAGTTGTAACACCAACAGTATACTCTATCGCCGTGAAGACAATATTTAGGATTATTCCCATCTTGAATGCAATACCAATACGGTCTGGAAGGGCATGATGATCATGATGGTGCCCCATTGAGTGTGAATGTGAGTGTGACATATATTAATAATTAAAATGAGCTTTTTACACTTTTAAAGATAATCAATCTAAATAGAACTGCCATTCTAAATTAGAAGGATAAAATCACATGCTCAAGCATGACACATTAAGCATAGCACCATTTAATATTGTAAGAAAAATTTAAAGTTTACACGCACAAAAAAGGCTACCATTGGGTGTGGTAGCCTTTCTCTTATATTAATTATTTACTAGTAAATTCGATCCAATATTACATGCCATCGATGATGAACTTTGCAACAAATAGAAGTGCAAGTACTATAGTCACCATACTTACTTGTTTCACTTTTCCTGTTAATAACTTTAGGAAAACATATGAAATCAAACCAAATACAATACCTTCTGCAATAGAGTAAGTAAATGGCATCATTACCATAGTAAAGAATGCAGGAATAGCTTCAGTAAAGTCATCCAAATCAATGTTTTTAATTGGAGTTACCATCATCACACCTACAATAATCAATGCAGGAGCAGTTGCAGCTCCAGGAACCATCAAAAATAATGGTGCTAGAAACAATGATATCAAGAACATTCCTGCCGTAGATAATGCTGTAAGCCCAGTACGTCCACCTTCAGCAACACCAGCAGCACTCTCAACAAAAGTTGTTACAGTGGAAGTTCCCAAAAATGCACCTACTGTTGTTCCAATAGAGTCAGCAAAAAGTGCCTGTTTCACATTAGGAATTCTGCCCTTTTCGTCCAACATATCTGCTTTAGTAGTTACACCAATCAATGTACCAACAGTATCAAACATATCCACAAATAGAAAAGTAAAAAGTACAGTAATCATAGAGAAGATACCCTCTGCTGAATTCAACCAATCCCACTGGAATTTAAACATTATTGGCTCCAATGAAGGTACTGCAAAACTAAATGTTGAAGGTACAATTGTAACTCCTAGTGGAATACCAATAACAGTAGAAGTAAAAAGACCAATAAGAATAGCTCCACGTACATTCAACGCCAATAGAACTCCGGTAATAAATACTCCTAGAAGTGCTACAGTAGCAGATCCCGAAGTGATATCTCCTAATCCAACAAGAGTAGCATCATTTGCAACAACGATACCAGCATTTTTCATTCCAATCAATGCAATGAAAAGACCTATACCAACAGAAATAGCATGTTTGATATTCTTAGGAATAGAATTAATGATCAATTCTCTAATATTGAAAGCAGTCATTAACAAAAAGATAATCCCTTCTAAGAATACTGCTGTAAGTGCAAACTCCCAGTCATGTCCCATAGACAAACAAACACCAAATGCAAAAAATGCATTCAATCCCATGCCTGGAGCTAAAGCAAATGGCAACTTAGCAACCAATGCCATTACTAGGGTTGCCACAAAAGCAGAAAGAGCAGAAGCAGTAAATACCGCACCTTTATCCATTCCACATGCGCTTAAAATATCTGGATTCACAGCCAATATATAAGCCATGGTCATAAACGTTGTAATACCTGCTAGGATCTCTGTCTTAACAGTAGTTCCATTCTCTTTTAACTTAAAAAACTTCTCTAACATCTTATGATTTTTTGAAGGTTGCGAAAGTAATTATTTTTAAATGATAACCAAACTTAGAATGTCCACTTTACAGCCACAGTTGGGTTTACCATAAAACCATCATGTGCAGCAAAGTTTGTACTCATCTCGATCTCTGATCCCAATGCCAAATTACTATTCACATTATACCAAAACTGTGGCTCTGTCATAAACACATACTTTTTGTCATGCATTCCTCCATTATCATCAAATGTAGTCACATCCTCTCTCCAGAAGTCAGCAAAACCTGTCATAGAAAATTTCTTATTAAAGAAGTTCAAGTTCCATACACCTGTTACTTGGAAAGATGCATCATTCTTGTCTTCAATATATTTATAGTTAAGAGAAAGTGTGAAAATCTTAGAAAAATCACCACTAGCCCATGTGTATTGTCCACCGACCAAAAATGCATTGTTGATAGGAGCTGCAGAATATTTAGATTTATCCACTTGATCTTGTAGTGCAAAGAAACCTCCATTGTACTCTACTCTTGGTTCAAAAGCACAATCTTTTGAAATTTTGAAACTACGTGCAACCTCCCAGTATGCTTGACTCACACCATCAAAATCATTTGCACCATAGTCCATATCAATAAAGAAGAAAGTAGATCCCCACTTATCTAATTTAAACATTTCCACAGTCGAAGTGAAATATTGTCTTCCTTCTCCCATGTCGTAATGCAACTGAATATTCTGTGCTTTTACAGATAGGGCTCCAATAAAAAGGGCGATAAAAATAGATAGCTTTTTCATTGTTTTTTGTTTAAGCTTTTATTAAATTAAATATGGATTAGAAACGCTGCAAAAGTAAAAATTACAGCAAGCTATGATTATGATTATATCATGAGATTCCTCATCGTTAATAATTTGGTAACACTGTGTTTTATTTTTGGAAACACCCCCTTGAATAATGTAACCACAATGTTAATTTTACGAATAAGAAGATCCATATCCCCCTTTTTTTGCTCATATAACACAAAATGAGTTAATAAAACTTGAAATCTTAATTCCAACAAAATATCTGCACCAATTTCATACTCTACAACATATATCTGATATATTTGTTAAAATCACTTTAAGGAATAATATAAAATGGAAAGAACGGTAATAATCGTAGCAGGAGGGTCTGGGACAAGAATGGGGGCAGAGATCCCCAAACAATTTCTGCGTATTAAAGAGAGATCAATTCTTGAACACACAATCAAGAAGTTCTATAGCTTTGATGATCAAATAGAAATGATTATTGTTCTCCCAAAAGATCAAATTAGTAGATGGAAGGATTATTGTATAGAAAATTATTTATCCATACCCCATATTGTAGCAGAAGGAGGGGAAACCCGTTTCCACTCTGTTCTTAATGGACTAAATGTTGTAACAAAGAAAGGTGTCATTGCAATACATGATGGAGTAAGACCTTGCGTGTCTCACAATACCTTAAATAACTGTTTTAATCATGTGGAAGATAATGGGGCAGTTATTCCAGTTGTTGAACTAGTAGACTCTATCAGAGAAATAAAAAACACAACATCAAATGCTGTCGACAGATCAAAATATAGACTAGTCCAAACTCCTCAGACTTTCCTATGGGAGGTTATTTGGTCTGCTTATCAACAAGACTATTCTCCTCTCTTTACTGACGATGCTTCGGTCGTAGAACAAAATGGTCATAAAATTTCCCTTGTGCCAGGAAATAGAGAAAACATAAAAGTAACAACTAAGGAAGATTTAAAATGGATAGAACCATTTCTAAAATAGATTCTTAAAAACAACGCTCTATAAACAGAGAGTGTAAAGTTTTAGAGCGTTGTCATTTTAAATATACGTTGTGTTTACTTATGTTTCTTCATATATATATCACCACGCCCTCTTAATGGCGTACTAAATTGGAGTTTAAATTTTAAGGACCCAAGATTATCAGTCTGGACATTGATTGTCTTAGTACGTCTTGGCTTGAGATCAAAAGGAGCGATATTTTGATTATTCGAATTCAAATCAACAAATGTAACCCTATTTGACTCTCCTCTCTCCAGTCGAACTTGAATTTCATAATGACTATTTTTTTCTAATTCATTCTTTACGCAAGTCACTTCTGTATCTTCATACGTAAAACTAGATAAAGGCGCATAACTCACTTTTTTGCTAGAGTACATACATGCCCTGCCTGAAGGACTGTAAGTGGTATACTCAAGTTTATCTCCAACTTTTAAGCCAAAGGCATGTTTATACTCAAGACCATGAATAGTAGGAGATGAACCGTCTAAGGTATATTTTACGTTTGCTTGATGATAAGGCATCTCAATCACCACAGAATCTTTTCCATGAAAGTATGCTTGTGCTCTAGGTATTCTATATTTTACCCCCTGTGCATCTAATCGATCGAGGTGATACAATCCTAAACGATCCATAAAATCTTCATAATTCTTGTTTTCAGCATTTGTCCAACCAACTTCTGAAAGTGCGCATAAACGAGGAAAGCTCTTATACCAAAACTGTTTTTCTTCTGGTGAAACAAACTCACTCCACAATGCTCCAGAAAGCCCTTTTATATGCTTTTGGTACTCTTTAGGAATATCCCACAAAGGATCATAATGATACACATCATTTAAAGTGACGATACCTGCCCAAAAATGTCCAGGCTCATTCTTATTGTTTGCCTCTTTCATATCAAAATAACAATAAGGGCCAGGTGCCATGATTACATCAATCCCTCTTTTAGCTGCTTCTATTCCTGGCTTCACTCCAATCCAAGACATAACCATCGTTCCTTCAGGAAGTTCTCCTCCTCCTAAAATTTCGTTCCATCCAATTGGATGTTTTCCTTTGCTTTGAATCATCTCTGTAATTCGATGAACAAAATAGTTCTGAAGCGCATGTTCACTCTTTATTTGATGCTGCTTCATAAACTTCTGGCATTTAGTGCATCGTTTCCACTGTTTAAAGTTTACTTCATCCCCACCAAAATGGATATATTTAGATGGGAAAAGTGCTGCAACCTCTGTAAATATATCATCTAACACTTTGTAATTATCTTCATTCGAAGCACATACAACATCTCCTGTATGCTTATTTTTGCCACATCCCATTCCCAATGAAGCATTTAATGCTCGACTATGACCTGGCACATCAATCTCTGGAATGATTTCAACACCTCTTACTTTTGCATATTGAATTAACGTCTTTATTTGAGCCTGTGTATAATAAAACGGACCATAAGGATCAGCATCTGTTGGTTGTGTTGAAAGAGATCTTTTATGTCTAAAAGCGGGGATCTTTTCTGAAATTCCTCTTACGGATCCTATTTCGACTAACTCTGGATGCGATTTGATCTCAATACGCCATCCTTGACTGTCGGCTAAATGCAGGTGTAGTATATTTAATTTATGTTGGGACATCACATCTACATATTGAAGTAGTATATCAAAAGGCATGAAATGTCGACTTACATCCAACATCATTCCACGATAAGCAAAATGAGGAGAATCATTAATCGTTACAGCAGGCAATAGAATGGTCGATTCTTGCACCTCCTTATTCGAACTCTTATATATATCTGAAGGGAGAAGTTGTAAAAAAGTCTGTACTCCATAATAGACACCAGCAATGTCTCCACCATGTACAACCACTCTTCCATCATGAATATTTAGTTGATAAGAAGATGGAGAAAGAGTACTATCTAAATGAAGTGTTATATCTCTTTCTTTATCTAAAACAACATCCAGTTCAGTGTTTTGGATATTAGAGATTCTATCCTTTAAAATAAGTGCAATAGGCTCCAATGATGAATCACATCCGATAGACTTTAGCCTACTTAGAACAACCGATTTCTCTTTTAAGACAGTTAGTTGATTTACTTGAGGAACAAAATGCATTGCAACTTCCTCCTTTGTAAAAGTTTTCTGTGGAATATTTTTACAACTAGAGAAAAGCCCTAAAAAAAGAATAAACGATATAAATCGAAGTCCTAATCTTTGTAGAATAGAAGAATTAAAAAGTAAATTGTGTGTCATAGTTAACTGGAATATAAATATATATAGTTACTACTAAGATACAACAACTCTCTAGACTAAGCATAATAAATTAACTTAAAAACACAAAAAGAAGTTACCCTGAGGGTAACTTCTTTTTATATTCCTAAAAAAGGTGTGTCAAGGAAAATGGGAAAATGGTATTTCACAACCTCTTTCAAAAACTATACTACAAATAATATTTGACTATTTGCATCTCTGCTAATTTAACAAAAAAATAGAGTATTCCGAACTTTATCTGTAACAGAATAGTTATATCTTTAAAATAAGATACGATGTTAATGAACCCACAAGCATCTAGAAAGAGAAAAAAGAATCCACTCTACGATAGTTTTTTTTACTTAAAACATCTTATTACCCCCCAATTTTGCCTTTCATGTAATAAACAAATTTTTCATGATATTGGATTGTGTAGAGCGTGTTGGATGAAAACAAAATGGCTCAACTGTATAAGCTTAGAGACGAAATCAACAGAGTTAACCCAAACGATGTTAATAAGCCATTACTATAGTCTGACTTCCTATCACAATCAGCAGCATTTTAAACTTTTAATAAAAGCTCTCAAATACCATAACAGAAGAGATATTGGAATATATCTTGGTACGATATTAGGAGAAAAAATTAAACGAACATGGACTAATAATGTATGGGATATTCTTATTCCAGTACCATTACATTTTACGAAAAAGTGGGAGAGAGGATACAATCAATCGCATTATATTGCTAAAGGAATTGCTGAAATATTAGGAATTCCGATAGTCGAAAATGCAATTGTAAGGAAAAAAAGAACCAGCACACAGACAAAACTAAATACAGAGAAAAGAAAAGAGAATATGAAAGGAGCATTCTTGATAACAAAACCTGAAATAATCCAAAATAATCGAATACTCCTTGTGGATGATGTCTGTACAACAGGAGCAACTATTCTAAGTCTAATAGAAGAGATGCACCCAATCAAAGGTGTGGTAATAGGGGTTGCTACTATATGCACAGCATAAAGTATCTTAAAAAAAAGATACTTTAACCTACTTACGTGACATAATCTCACTATTAAAAATAGACACTCCTTCTGATGCACTAGCCTTAATATATATCACCCGATTAGGCAAATTATCAGGTTTATTGGGATCAATAAGATAAAGAGAAGTATTGGCAGATGCATAATGTATTAAACTCGCTGCAGGATAAACACTCAATGAAGTACCAATAACCAAAACAATATCTGCTTTAGAAACAATCTCTATTGCTTTATCTAGCATTGGGACTGCCTCTCCAAACCATACAATATGAGGGCGTAGCTGAGAACCTTTATCGCAAAGATCTCCCATCATTACATCTTTATCATTCGGTCCTAATTCATAGATAAGTTGAGAATCAATAGAACTTCGAACTTTCGTTAGCTCTCCATGAAGATGTAAAACATGACGACTCCCTGCTACTTCATGCAAATTATCAACATTCTGAGTCACGATATCTACATGAAATTTACTTTCTAAATCGACCAAACCAACATGGCCTTTATTCGGCCTTACATCCCAAAGTTGATGCCTTCTTTCATTATAAAAACGCTGCATCAAAGCAGGATTTCGTTCCCAACCTTCAATACTAGCAACCTCCATTACATCGTAGTTTTCCCAAAGACCACCACTATCTCTAAAAGTCTTCAGTCCACTCTCTGCACTCATTCCGGCACCCGTCAATACTGCTATCCTTTTCATTCTATTGTATGTTAATAATAACCATAGTAAAATTACCTAAATTATAGGTTACAGAAAAATGAACAAAGAATTTGTATTTTTGCTACTATAAACAAATCCAATCTATTAAACTATTTGGAAGCAATGAGAAAAACAACTATTGTTTGGAATACAAGAATAAAAACATTTCTTTTTATCATTCTACTATCAGTAACCTTAGCGGGATGTATCAATAATGAAAAAAAACACCATGTCAGAATAAAAACTATTTATGGTGATATGGTAGTAGAGCTTTACAATGAAACGCCTAAGCACCGTGACAATTTCATAAAACTCACCAAACGTAAATACTATGATGGACTCCTTTTTCATCGGGTAATTAATGAATTTATGATTCAAGGGGGAGACCCTGATTCTCGTGGAGCAGAAAAAGAATTGAAACTAGGAAATGGGGGACCAGGTTATGATATTGATGCAGAAATAGTAGAAGGCCTATTTCATAAAAAAGGAGTTATTGCTGCGGCAAGAGAGGGGGACAGGTCAAATCCTCAAAGAGCATCTTCTGGTTCTCAATTTTATATTGTTCAAGGTAAAAGATTTACAGAGGAAGAGCTTGACTCTCTTGAAGACACGCAATTCCTAAAAGAGACACAAAGAATTTTTAACGAAAATCAATGGGGCCTTAGAGACTCTTTTACCTTTTATCAACAAAATATGCTCTACGAAAAAGTAGAACAGCTCAGAAATAGACTAAGACTTCAAGCCGATAGTATTGCTATGAAATCAAGGATTACGATCCCCGAAGAGCATCGTAAAGTTTATAAGAAAATAGGTGGTACTCCTCATTTAGATGGTAAATATTCAGTATTCGGTGAGGTGATTGAAGGATTAAATGTGATCGATTCTATTGCCTCAGTAAAAACAGGAGAAAGAGATCGTCCAATAGAAGATGTTGTGATGAATATCGAATTAATTGACTAAACCATAAAGAAGAAACTTATGAATAAATATAATCTCTTAATTTGCTTTATTCTAATACTCTGGAATCACTCTTTATATGGACAAGATCAAAAAAAGCACCATGTAAAGATTTCAACCTCAATGGGAGACATTATCGTTGAACTCTACAACGATACTCCCAAACACAGAGATAAGTTTCTTAAAGAGACTAAAAAGAGCTATTACGATGAATCGATGTTCTATCGCGTTATTAATAATTTTATGATCCAAGCTGGAGCAAAAGGATACCAAGGAGCATCTCATAGTACTCGAATAGGCTATGGGAATCCCGACTTCACTGTTGATGATGAAATAAGAAAAAATCATTTCGCAAAAAAAGGAGCACTATGTGCCCCTAGACAACCGAACTCTGAAAATCCTTTTAAACAAAGTGATATATCCCAATTCTTTATCATTCAAGGGAGAAAATATCGAGAAGGAGAGTTGGACACCTTGGAACTAGCTAGAAACATACCAATCAAAAAAACGATCAAAAAGCGATACTGGAATGAGAAGTCGAAACAAGAGGCTAAAGCTTTAAAACAAGGAGGCAAGATAAAAGAATATAATGCTTTGATTCGCAAAATTAAAGAGCAGATTAATACGGAATATAAACTAGATTACCGTAGACTTGACTTTTCAGACGAACAACGAAAAGAATATACAACAATTGGTGGATATCCTCCGATTGATGGAGAGTATACCATTTTTGGAGAAGTCATTAAAGGATGGAGTGTAATCGATAGAATAAGTCGTGTGAAATGTGATAAATTCGATAGGCCCTGGAAAGATATCAACTTAAAACTTATTGTAATAGATTAAATTTAATCATATGAATCAATTCCTAAAAAAAGTCTCCTTAGTTTTTTTCTCATTACTTCTTTTACAGTGTACATCAAACAAAGAACCACAAAAAACAACGCTTAAAAAAAAGACTAAAACTCAATCCAACAATAGAGCAAAATTCTATAGCTCTTGTGTGGATATTACAACTTACGATGGAAAACGAAAATTAGAGACTGGATATGGTTTTATGATCTCTCCAACAACTCTAGTCTGCCCATATCGTATGTTTGCAAGGGCAACAAAAGCTTCTATTAAACCATGGGGGAAAAATAAAACATATTCCGTAGACCGTTACATTGCTGTAGACCGTGTCAATGATATCATTATCTTGAAAACAGATTCGATAACAAGAACTCCATTTCAACTTCAGATGGAAAAACCTAAAAACAGCATCTCTACTTTAATAATGAAGAAGAAGAGAGGAAAATTATTAATCGTATCCAAAGGTAAATTCTTTAGTTGCGACACTGTTAGTGGCACTCCATACTATCGAGTAAGCAATAAAATACAGAAATACATGAAAGGGATGCCTGTCCTAGATCCTCAAAATAAAGTGATAGGAATGGGACTACAAATGATTGTAGATTTTGAAAAAACAAGTTATGCTTTGCCTGCATATTTAATCCAAAAGCTACTATCTCAAAAAAGTAAGTCCAAAAGCTTATCTTCTTTGAGAGAAACGTCTAATGTAGAACAAAAAAGAAATGCTGGCATCAAAGAGGTTATACTATCAACAACCTATGGGGATATTCATATAAAACTCTTTAATAATATGCCTCAATATCGGGACAATTTTGTGAAACTAATTAAAGAAGGATTCTACAACCAACTGCTTTTTCATAGAGTCATTGAAAGCTTCGTGATTCAAAGTGGAGCAGCAGATTCTAGAGAAGCAGTAAAAGGAGATTTAGTTGGTTGGAAAGGACCAGGATATACTTTACCTGCTTTTATTAATCCAAAATATTTTCATCAACGTGGAATGGTTGGATCCCCTAGACTTCCCAATGATGTCAACACAGACAAAAGGTCTGATGGGGGACAATTCTATATTGTTCAAGGTCGCAGATACACCAATAGCGGCTTAGACAATATCGAAAAAGAGAACCACTACAAATTCACAAAAAAACAGAGAGAAGTATATCGAACTATTGGAGGAGCACCAACTCTTGACGGAGAGTATACTATCTTTGGAAGGGTTATTAAAGGGATGGATGTCGTAGATAAAATTGCGAAAGAACCAGTGGATGAAGAATGGAGACCATTAAAAGACATCAGATTAAAACATGTAGCTATTAAATATTAAGATAATATCAAAAAAAGGAATCTCATAATTGAGATTCCCTTTAATAAAAACGAAATTGCTATATTGTTAAATTCCATCGACTGTCTCTTTCACAACACTCTCAAGGTGAGCATTCTGAAAATCACTTAATTTAACCTTTTTCTTTCTCCATCCTTTGATCAAAACCACGGATTGATCTTTTATATTCATCTGTTCGACAAAATCTTTTGCTTCACTATCTTTTAGATCCATTGTCGTGAACTTAATGTTCATATCGCTATTATCCGCATACATCTCTTTAGTTGCTGCTTCAATCTCTTCACATGTATGACATCCATTGGCATTACAAACACAATACATTTTAAGCTCTTGAACAGAGTCTCTTTTAATGATTTTTGACTCTTTCTTTTGATGTGCTGTTACAATCTTCTCTTTGTCATAATTCTCAACTTTCTTATCTGTCTTAACCGACCAAGGACTAGAAGTTTCAACCTTAACCTCTGCAAGAATGACCTCTTTGGCTACTTGATCAGAAGCAAAATTAAACTCTTTAAAAATTGACTTTACACCAAGTAAAGCAACCACTACAACAAATAGGGAAACAACTGCTAAATTTCTTTGCCTCTTATCCATAATTAATCGTATTATAATAAACAGCTTTATTTAAACCCCAACACTTAAAACGAGCTGTATTTTTTATTGTTAAACATTCTGTGAGCCAATCTCTGTGAGTATTTGGCTAAAACTTACACTACAAATGTATCGGATTATAAGAGTTCCTACAATAACTTAAAACAACATCGGATGTAGTGTCATAGCATGACATACAATAAAATCTTGTAAATCAGCAACTTGAATGCACATAAAATCGAATAGACTATTGCATGACAGCCAATTTGTCAAACCAATTGTCATATTGTTTTGCTCATTTTTTGACAATTCCAAGCAATAAGATGTTTTAAAACTTGTAGAGAAATCCACAGTAGAACAAACGATAAAACACGAACACACTGATTTACAAAACTATAAAGAAACCCACAAACACTTTATGTCATACAATGTCACACCCTAATTCGGGCCAAACACACGCTAAAAACAGAAAAATGCCCACTTAATAGGAGCAAGAACAGAACTTATAACAAGAGGAAGTATCACCAGTCTTTTTAATCCTCAAAGAACAGGGCACAAAAAAAGGTTGTATTGAAACAATACAACCCTTCTTTATATTTGATTAGAGAACGGATATTAATTCGCTCCCTTAAATTGTTTCAAGAAACGTAGATCATTTTCAAAATATAGACGAAGATCATTTACTCCAAACTTAAGCATCGCAATACGCTCAATTCCCATACCTAGAGCAAAACCTGAATATTTCTTGCTATCAATATTTGAAGATTCAAGTACATTAGGATCAACCATTCCACAACCAAGAATCTCTAGCCATCCTGTTCCTTTACAAACATTACAACCTTTGCCTCCACAAATCAAACAAGAAACATCCATCTCTGCAGAAGGCTCTGTAAATGGAAAGTATGAAGGACGTAAACGAATTTCTGTCTTTTCTCCAAAAAGCTCTCGTGCGAAGAACATCAACGTCTGCTTTAAATCAGCAAAAGAGACGTCTTTATCAATATAGAGTGCCTCAATCTGATGAAACATACAGTGTGCCCTTGCTGAAATTGCTTCATTACGGAAAACACGTCCAGGTGTTACGGTTCTGATTGGTGGATTCAACTCCTCCATCTCATGAACTTGAACCGATGAGGTATGAGTACGAAGAAGAATATCTGGATCTTTCTCGATAAAGAAAGTATCTTGCATATCTCGTGCAGGATGCTCTTCTGGAAAGTTTAATGCTGAGAACACATGCCAATCATCTTCGATCTCGGGACCTTCACTAATAGTAAAACCAAGTCTATTAAAAATATCTAAGATCTCATTACGAATGATAGCCAATGGATGACGTGTTCCCATTTGGAAAGCATCTCCAGGAAGCGAAAGATCTGCCCCTTGTGCACCCATATCAGATTGCTCAAAAGATTCCTTAAGATCATTTATTTTGGTCGTAGCAAAACTCTTTAGTTCATTAATCTTTGCACCAACTTCTCTTTTCTGTTCTGGAGCAACATTCTTAAAATCACCAAAGAGCTGTCCTATAAGACCCTTCTTACTTAAATACTTTACTCGCACCTCTTCAACCTCTTCTCTTGAAGAAACATTAAGTGCCTCAATTTCAGTATATAACGACTTGATTTTATCTAACATCTCAAATTATATTTATCTCAGAATCACAAAATTAACAAAAATCACATGAATCACAGCTATAGTTTTGATATAATGTTCGATGTAATAGAAACCAGAAAACATAACGTAATATTATGGACAAAATATAGACCATTCTAATTTTAATAAAAGAAGACTAATTATTTTTCGTAACGAAAATAAATTTCTTGCATTGAATATCTTGGAAGAGTGACTTTTACCCAAATAATATAGCTATTAGATACACTACGTTTAAACAAAACAACTGTTTAAAACATTATATAAATATATATATATAACTTTTAAACAACAACTTATGAAAAAGCTAATTTGGTTATTTCTCTTATTTCCGCTATTCAGTTTTGGTCAAGTACCGATGGAAAAAGGCTCTCAACTTGGAATTAGAGTAGGAGGAGGTATAAATTATGGAAGTGGATTTGACTTATCATATATCAAACCAATAGGAAGCATACATCGTATCGACATTACAATGCCTTTTAGATTTGATGGAAAATCAACCTCATGGCAAGTGAATGGATACTATGAAATACAAGGAAGTCTAAATGATGAGGTTACTCTTTTTGTTGGACCAGGAGTTGGTTTCGGCGCTACATGGCATAAAGATAATCTAAGTGACAACTATGGTTTTATTCTGAACCTAGGAGCAGTAGCTGGGATAACATACAGTACTCCAAAACTGCCTTTCGATATCGATTTCTCTATGCGGCCGACCTTCGTCACAGTAAATAATTACGACGGAGTATTCAATCTAGATTTTACGGTCGGGTTCCTCTATCGCTTCTAATTAGTATTATAACAGCAATCCCTGGTCAGTAATAAAACTGCCAGGGATTTACCATGTTTCTAATCCAATATTTAATTACCCTATTCGATCGGAAGTGTGATACCCATTTCACACAACCTCACCAGGAGTTACCCTTTCAAATTACATATTTCACGAGCAATAAGAACTCCATTGACAGATGCCTGCATAAGGCCTCTTGTTAGTCCCGCTCCATCTCCAGCAGCATAAAGATTTTGAACACTCTCTGTTTCGAAAGTGGCTTTTACCTTAATTACGTTGGAGTAAAATTTAACCTCTGTACCATATAGTAATGTCTCATCACTAGCAAGTCCAGGAGTTACAATATCTAACGCTTTAATCATCTCGATCAAGTCTGTTAGTATACGATGTGGTAACACAAGTCCTAAATCACCCGGTACCGCATCTTTTAGTGTAGGAATAATATTATTCCTATATAGACGCTCTTTTGTTGTTCTTCTTCCACGAACAATATCACCAAATCTCTGAACCAAAATACGATTCTTCGTCAACATATTTCCTAAAGCAGCAATATGCTTTCCAAATTCAATTGGTGAATTAAAAGGTTCAGTAAACTTTTGTGACACCAACAGAGCAAAATTTGTATTATCACTCTTCAACTCTTTATAACTATGTCCATTGACTACTGCCAATTTTCCATTATCATAATACTCTGATGCAACAAAGCCTCCTGGATTCGAACAAAATGTTCGAACTTTATCGTCATACGTCCTTGTATAGTGAATCATTTTGGCCTCATAGAAATTATCATTAATCTCTTGCATCACCTCATTTCGACACTCTACTCGTACTCCGATATCTACGGTTCCTACTTCTGTTGCAATTTGATGGTTCTCACATTCTGAAAGAAGCCAATTAGATCCCTCTCGACCTACCGCTGCAACAACATAATCTCCAAAGAACGTAGCCTTTTTCGTTATCACTCCCTTAGCAACTTGGTTCTCAATAACCAAACTCTCTACAGGAGTATTAAATAGAACTTCAACACATCCAGAAGCAATGATTCTTTCGTATAACTCACGATAAAGATCTTGAGTTCTTTCAGTTCCAAGATGACGAACTGGACAGTGAACCAATTTTAGATTGGCATCAATAGACCTTTTTCTCACCTCTTTCATTTCTGCCGTTTCAATCTCTCCAACTACCGTCGAATCTGCTCCAATCTCAAGATATATATCATCCACGTATTTAATCATGCGCTGAGTCTCCTCGACTCCGATATACTCTGTAAGATGACCACCGACTTCATGAGAGAGTGATAACTTACCATCTGAATAAGCACCTGCTCCTGCCCAACCTGTAGTAATACTACATGGCTTACAATGTACACAAGTACCTCCATTGTGATGCTTCGGACAAACTCTCTTGTAGATATTCCTCCCTTTTTCAAGCATCAAAATTTTCAAATCAGTACGCGTCTTAATTAATTCATAAGCCGCAAAAATCCCCGCGGGCCCTGCACCCACAATAACAACATCGTATTTCATTCTATCGTAAAAAAAAAAATGAATCTGTCGGATGGAATCCCCTAACTTATGTGGCATGGAATTGCTTTCGACAGGCGCGGAAAATGGTGTTTTTTTTCAAAACACAAACCTTACAAAGGTACAACTCATTTTCTTATAAACAAATAAAAAATCAATATTTTAATTTTATTAAACATATAAAATAATAGAAACAGGTGATATTCATTCATATCAAGTCTCCTTAAAGACTCATCATATACAAACAGTTAGACACTTTGTTCTAAATCGATATCCTTATTTTTGCTTTTGCCCCTAAAAATATCATCACGAGGTCTCTCTTATAGCTATCGTAAGGAAAACATTTGGGATAGAGAGAAGAAAAAATAAGAACTGGATACAATCCATCTAAAATAAAAAAATGGTCTATGAAGAATATAATTAAGGAATACCGAAGTAGTTTTAGGACTATAAACGGAAAGTGTTTCCACCCTTATAATATGGGACTATTTATGAACAAAACAACGTCTATTAGAAAAGAGTTATATATGATCTTCAAGCCACTCTTCAGACAGTATCACACACACTTTTCCTGACAGTGTCTCTGACGTATCAAACGATGACCAGAACCCTACTTGAAAGTAGGTTCGGTTACCCTTCCGTTACCCTTCCGATACCCTTTGGTTACCCTAGGGGTAATGGAAGGGTAACCAATGTATAAACAATGGGTATATAAAATAGCACTCTAAGTAAAATCAAAAGAGTCGATAAAAACAGGATTATGGTCGATAAAATACGAGAAGAGGTGGTAATGAAACTTTTGGGCAAAAAAGAAGGGGACTACATTTCTGTAGTATCCCCTTAATAAACTGAAAATAAACACACAACTAAAATATCAACACCCTCATATAGGAAAGCGTTAATACATTAAGTGAAATAAAGATAGTCTTTTTTATTTAATCACAAACATTAACTTATCTTTTTTTCCATCAGATGTTTCTGCAACAAAGAAGTAAACGCCTGAAGAGAGCCCATTTAATGGTATAGTATAGACATTATCCGGTAATAAATCAATATTTTTTACAGCAACTAAATTCCCTAAAATATCATAAATAGAATAACTTCTAAGTGCTAAATCACTCACCATATTGATTCTGTCCGTCGCTGGAATTGGAAAAACCTTTGTATGTTTTGCAGACTTTAATTCCGAAGAATTAGTAGATATGGAACTCTTATAGTTAGACAAAATAAGATAAGCTCCTGGTTTTAGATCAAAAGAGTGGTTTCCTGATGGAAGATCCATCGTCTCTTCGTTCATCATATTATACCATGTTCCTGCCGTTGGAATATTCACAGTAACAGATTGGTTTACCACATCAAAATTACCAACGATAACCACCTCTTTGGCTCCATCATGAAGACGAATATATTTTTTATACGAATCTAAAGAATAATCAAAGTTTTTGGTAGCGAAGATCTCCTCAGTAGTTTTCAATTCAAAAAACTTAGCATATGTATCATATACTTTCTTACGATCTTGATCATCTAAATAATCCCATCTTATAGGTTTTTTTCCAGTCCTACCATTCTCTTCAATAGAATAATCATATCCAAGTTCTCCAAACTGCCAAATCATCTTCGGTCCAGGCATCAAAAAGAATAATGCACCATTAGTACATAATCTTTCACACATGGTTGGTAACTCTTTGGTGTCATAAGTTCCATACTTTTTACCATATTTTTTAGCCTCAAAAGATATTCGTTCTTCGTCATGACTCTCCATGTAACCAATGAGGTTCATTTTACTCAACCCCTTATGCTTATAATCGGCACCACTAAAATTAGCATCATAAGCCATTAAAGCCTGTTTACCATCTCCAAACATATTACACCATAACATCATTCCAAAATCGCCTAGAACTCTATCTTCTGCATCCTCAGCAAGGTGTTCACATATAACAAGAGCATCTGATTTTCTTTTCCAAATCTCACTACTCATACGCTCTAAGTTGTTTATACGTTCTTGATCGTATTTCGAACCCCACTTATCGGAATTTATTGGTTTAAAATTATTAGAGAATCCTTTGGTAAAATCAAATCTAAAACCATCCACTTTATATTCCGACATCCAATAGCTGTTAATACTATCCACCAATGCTCTCGTTTGAGGTCTATCGTGATTAAAATCCTCTCCCCACTGTGCATCAGGGGTTTCAAAGTTATGGTTCTCATTATACCATGGATTGTCTTTTGAAGGCTTATTGCCATTCTTATACATCAAATAGAATGGACTTTGACCCCACGAATGATTTAAAACAAGATCTATTACTACCGCGATACCTCTTTTATGACACGCATCAATCAAACGTTTTAAATCGTTCTTAGGTCCGTAATACTTATCTGGAGCGAAATAGAAGTTGGGATTATATCCCCAGCTATCATTACCATCGAATTCATTGATTGGCATCAACTCTAGCACATTTACATTTAGATTTTCTAGATAATCCAAACGATCTATTATCGCTTGGTAAGAGTGTTTCTCGTCAAAGTCTCTTACCAGTAGCTCATAAATCATTAAATGTTCATGCTTTGGTACATCAAAGTTCTCCACTTCCCATTTATAAGCGGTTTGACCAGGTTGTAGTACAGAAACAATTCCTTCTGTTTTTCCTTTTGGGTATTGCATCAAATTTGGGTAGGTCTCATCAGAGATATGAGAATCGTTCCATGGATCTAATATCTTATCAGTATATGGGTCTGCAACCAATATACTTCCATCAATAAAATATTGAAATGCATACTCTTTTCCACTTTCCAAATTAGGGATATCTAACCAATAATAGTCTCCATCTTTCTTCATTTGGAAATCAGACCCCACATTCCAATCATTGAAATCTCCCAAAACATAAACGTTCTCCTTCGCTGGTGCATACAACACAAGTCGAGCACTAGTCTCAGAAGGATATGAAATACCTGCTCTAGATCCCGCAGGAAGCTTCTCTACCACATTGTCTCCATAGGATAGATACTTTATTCTATTGCTAATCTTTTGTCCATTCTTGGTTGCCTGAATTTCGATAAAACCAGATTGAATTTCTTGAGGTGTAAAATCATAGGTGATTTTAGTTCCCTCCTCCGATTTAACCTCTTTGTTATCGACAAGAATAGAAAGAGTAGCAACCTCAGTAGAAGTAGAAGTGAATGTTTTCGTTGTTCCTTTCTTTAACTTAAATGAAGGTTCGGATATATCAGTAGTAAGCACAAAACCGCCAGGGGTAACATAAAAGTATGCATTCTTTGTATTCTTCGAACCATTTTTTGATTTAAAAATAATTCCTATTTTCTTCATCTTCTCTCCCGAAATACCTGGCCAAAGATCTGTTGGAGTGAAAGTAAACTTATATTTAGTGGTTCCTTCGATTTTTTGGAGCTTATAATTCTCACTAGTTTCATTCCAAGAACCTTGATCTTTTGGATTGCCTACTCCATCCAACCATATCCATAAATAGCTTTTATCCCAATCACTCAAAGAACCTAAACTTTCGGAATCAACAGTCATAGTAACTTCATCCGAAGAGTGAAACAACTTTGGCTCCATCACGATAGGATCAACCGCTTGTGTCAGGGCAATTTTCAAATCACCACTTTTCCCATTACCGTTCTTTTGTTTAACCAAAAAACCAACTTCAGAAATTGAGTTTAAATTAGCATCTGGCCATAGCTCAGAGGGAGTAAAAGTGTAAGTATAAATGGAAGTATTTCCATCACGAGTCATCTTAAAAGCCTCATTGGTGTTGTTCCACGAACCTTGATTAGTAGGATTGCCTCCAGGATTAATCCATATCCAAACATAAGCATTCCCCCATTTAGAAGGGATATCAAAATTCTTTGAATCAAATCGAATTGTAATTGGCGCTGAAGCAGTACAGTTTTCGGGAACTGTTGATACTGAATAATCTGAAATGTTTTGTGCATAAACAACACTATGGAACCCTATGATAAGGAACCAATAGAGTAGAAGTTTCTTCATTTTATTGTATTTAAGTTAGCAAGTATAAAAAATGGCGATAAGAAATTACTCCTCATCGCCATTATAAAAACTAATTCTGCATGACTAAAACATCATTAATTTTTCACTAATGTATATGAGTATGGATATGTAGTGAAATTTAATGTGATAGTATAGTTACCTGCATCTGTGATTGCAATATTATTGCCTTCTTCTTGATCAAGCTTTCCATTTTTATCTATATCACCATAACTAAGTGTCCATTCTCCGTTTGCTCTAAACTTAATGGCTCCTGCAGTTAAGTCAAGCGTTACACTCCAAAGGTGAGAAACCGGATCTAGTGTAAGGTTGGTATCATTGTTCCAACCACCTGGGGTTGCATCACCAATCACACCCCATGCTGTTTTTGTAGCAGAATATCCTAGATTCTTAGAGTTTACTTTCATCAAGTAGAAACCACCTTCTTTCATCTTGGTATCACTTCCATCTGTCTTTAAGATTCCATCACCATCATCATCCGTATAATTATCACCTTTCCACGTTGGCTCACTTGTTATTTTGAAACTTGCAGCAGAAGCAAAGTAGATATACCCTTCATATTTACCATCGCTATTGATATCGCGAATCACTGTTCTTGTATTTTCAGGCGCCCAATTATCCTTACCATAATTAGAAGCTACCTGATAATCACCAGGCACATACCATTTGTTATAGTTAATGATCACTTCATATGTAGAGATGTTCGCTGTCATCCCATTACTATTGATAGGAGCCACTCCAGTAATTGTTTTATCACCCTCACCTTGAACAGAAGCAACTACACGAAATTCAACATCAGTAGGAGTTGCAAAAGGAATTTTAAGCTTAGCTGCAGTACCATTGATTACAGCATTTGTAATCTCCATAGAGTTACTAGTAGTCGTTCCCAAGCTAATCGCAGATGCAAAATCATTGCCTACAACATCCATTTGAACATCATACTTGTCTGCCATATCCACCCCATACTGTGGGTCTGTCCATGTCATCGTAAATGCAACCTCAGAAGCATTTGCTTCTGTTATAACCAAAGCATCAGTTGTAACACCAGTTAGCTCAGGTGCAACGGCATCTTTTAATAGAAGAGGAGAATTGTCGTCTTTCGAACAAGAACTAATTGCCAACATAAAAAGTGCAATTAATCCAATATATAAGCTATTTTTTTTCATCTTTTCCAATTTAAATAAATTCGCAAATAGAGTGTCAGATAAAGAGTAATATGCCCTTTACTGACACATCCTTTCCTTTATTTTGAATATCCAGGATTCTGCTTCAACTTAGGGTTTGCATTAAGGTCTGTTGAAGGAATAGGCATCAAACGGTAGTACTCATCGATAGAAGTTCCATCTGTAACACCACCTTTAAACTGCCATACATAAGATCCTCCAGTATACTTGTTGAAACGAACAAGGTCTGTACGACGATGTCCTTCCCAATAAAGCTCTCTTGCTCTTTCATTTAAAATAACATCAAGATCAATCTCTCCTTTTGTCATTGGAGCTGCTTTTGCACGAGTACGTACTTTGTTGAAGTTTTGGAATGCAGCATCAGATAGAGAGCCTAAACGAAGGTCGATCTCTGCTTGCATCAAGTATGCATCAGCCAAACGGAAAACAGGAATATTTACATCAGCCTGACCAGCTGCAGCATTAGATCCAGGGTTTCCTTCACGATCCATGTTTACGAATTTAGGACATGCATAACCATCTTGGAAGTTATTGAAGTTTACAATATCAAGAGTCTGGCCTGAAGTAAACCAAAGATCTCTCTGGTCTGCTGTCTGTGTTGGATCTGTATTTGGGAATTTATTAACCAATTCTCTCAATACACGGTTACCACCCCAACCTGAGTTTGTTCCATAATCAGCAGCTTTCATATCTCCAGAGATCGCTGCATTCACAAGATAAGTAGAACCTCCAAATGATTGAGCATACATTCCATCAAAGTTGATGGTAAAGATAAACTCATCTGAACATTTGTAATTATCAGCTAAGAATAGACATTGGTAGTCAGAATATTTACTAGATAATGGAGAACCTACAGTTCCTTCCACTAGAGAATAACCTCCCTCATTAATTACTTTGTCTACATAAATTTTCGCTTTCTTATAATATGCAGATGGATCATTATTATTGGTAGCATCGAGGTATACTTCGTTGTTCAAATATAACTTTGCCAATAACATCCATGCTGCACCTTTTGTTGCTTGTCCAATAACTCCCGCTTGAGGATCTACAAGATGTTCAGCGTTGCTGTCATCAATAATAGAAAGAAGTTCTTTCTCAATATAGTTGAATACTTCAGGACCTCCAACAACACCAGCTGGTAGTGGACCTACAGAACCAATCGCAGATGTTTCATCTGCAAAAGGAATACCATTACCGAAAAGATCTAAAGCATGCCAGTAAGAGAATACTCTTAGAAAACGAGCCTCTGCACGATATCTAGGAAGATTGATATAGCTATCTTTCCCATAAGTATTTGCTTGTCTCAAGAATTCATTCGCTAATGATATCTGATAGAAAGCTCTATTATAAAAAGGCTCAATCTTATCACATCCAGCGTCCCAAGAGTTCTTACTTAAATCCGAAAGGTCTCCATCATCCCAACCACAAATCGCTTCATCTGTTGTTAATTCTGAAAGATAGAAGTATCCTCTCCAGTATTCACCATGTCCTTCATCACCTCTAGAAAGGTCAGGATCTCCTGCTGGCCCTTTGGTACCAGAAACAGCCAAACCAGAATAACATTTGGCCAATACAGATTCGAATGCTGCTTCAGAAGTATAGACGTTGTTAGGCGTCGTAACATCTGGGTCAATTGGTTGTACATCTAAGTCATTTAAACATGATGTCAGCCCTAGTGATGCTAATGCAATAGCAAAAACACCTGTTTTATATTGTTTTAGAAATCTCATAGTTTTCAATTTTTTTAATCAGAACTTAGAATGAAATATTTACACCGAACATAAATGTACGTGGACGAGGATAAACATTTTGGTCAATTCCATTGTCTACCTCTGGGTCAATACCATCATATGGAGAAACAACAAATACATTGTCTACACTACCATATAGTCTAAGTCGTACATCTTCTAACGATGAACCTTGTTTAAATAGTTGGTTGAAGTTATATCCTATTTGAACATTATCTAATCTAAAGAATGAAGCTTTCTTTACATACATATCAGACATGTACTGAGCATCCTTAAATTGTGTATCAAAATAAGATGTCATCAAGTTTGATAGGTAGTTACCATTAGTCTGCATTGAAGCATAGTAAGAGCGATTAGATTCCATGTTGTTATATACATATCCACCAAGGTTTGCTCTTGCTGATGCACTAAAGTCCCAATTCTTATATCTTAAGCTTGTAGAGAATCCTAACAAAACATCTGGTGCTGCTTTCTTATAAACATACATATCTCCCTGATCAATCTTGTTGTCATTGTTGCGATCCACATATGCACCTTCAATTGGAGCTCCATTTGCATCGTATACCTGCTCGTATACATAGAATGAATTAACAGGTTGTCCAACTTGCATTATTTGAATTGTGTTACCAGTACCACCAGAGATACCGCCTGTCATCACTCCTTTGTAATTAGGATCATCCGATGAGGTTAATTTTGTGATCTCATTTTTGTTATAAGTTACATTGGCAGCTAAGTTCCAAGAAAGGTCTTTCTTGTCAATAACCTTACCAGTGATAGAGAACTCGAAACCTTTATTGGTCATATCACCAACATTCGTTAAAAGCTGATCTTCTAAGTTTGCAAGAGCTGCAACTGGAACAGTATTCAATAAGTCAGTAGTCTTTCTTGTATAAACGTCCAATGAACCTGTCAAGCGACCATCAAAGAATCCATAATCAACACCAATATTTGAAGTTGCTGTCTGCTCCCATTTAAGGTTTGCATCATAACCCTCGGGTCTATTTCCTGCAACTTTTACTTTTGTATAAGTACCGTCTGCTTTTTTATAATAAATGTATTGTGCAGTCTCTTGCTGTTTTGTATAAACACCAAAGTAGCCATAATCGGTACCAACATCTTGCTGACCTGTAATACCATAACCTCCTCGTAATTTCAATTGAGAAACTACGTCTACATCTTTAAGGAATGACTCTTTCTTCATATTCCAAGCCAAGGCAACAGAAGGGAAAACACCAATTCTATTATCTTTACTAAATTTTGAAGATCCATCACGACGAACAGTTGCAGTAAGCAAGTAACGTCCCTTGAAAGAGTAGTTCAAACGAGCAAAGAACGAAACCAAGTAATTCTCACTACGATCGATAAAGAATGGGCTACGAACTCTATCACTCTCTGGTGCATCTACACTTCCTGCAGTATCTTGATTATAGTAAGATGCTCCAGTTTTTTCCCACCAGAAATGTTGCCATGAATAACCTCCCATCACATCGATGCGAGAATCAATTTTGTCAAGATCTTTCGAATACTGAAGGTAGAAATCTAAAATTTCATTTTTCTTATCACCAGTATAGAATTCTCTAGCACCACCACGATTGAAGGCTCCTAAATCCCATGCAGCTTGTGGATCTGTTGTGATTGTTCCATCACTATTAGATTTATCCAATCCAACGTTTAAATTTGCACGTAATTCAGGTAAAAAGTGGAATTTATAATCGAATTGACCATTAATGATGTAACGATTAACGGTAGAAGAGTTGTCTTTTTGGTTTAATTGAGCAATAGGGTTTTTCGGTGCAATGTCAATTGGATCACCATTGTTGTCTACCCAAGTGTAATAACCGCCAAAAGCTTCATTTCCTGGCTCTGACACAGCATGTGTCGGATCCATAGAAGCTGCAGAGCCTACCGCACCTAGTTCAGCAAAACGGTTTCTTACATTCATGTATTTAAATGAAACGGTTGTTCTCAAGTGATCATCAAAAAAGCTAGGATTCAAGTTCAATGCAGTAGTATAACGCTTCATGTTTGAAGTCTTAATAGTACCATTACTATCATTATATCCCATAGAAAGACGATAAGGTAGATTCTCTACCAAAGTTCCTGAAACAGAAACACTATGATCTTGGCTAAAAGAAGTTCTGTAGATCTCTTTTTGCCAGTCTGTATCGTATTCTCCAACCTTTGTTAAGATTGACTGTCCGTCATACTTCTCATTAAGAAGTGTAGTATACTGCTCACGATTCATTAGGTCCATCTCTTTGGTGTTTGTACCTACAGAGAATTTTCCGCTATAGTCAACATGTACCCCCTCTTTGGATCCTTTCTTTGTAGTAATCAAAATAACACCATTCGATGCTCTAGATCCATAAATAGCAGTTGCTGATGCATCTTTAAGAACAGTAAATGTTTCGATATCATTAGGGTTCACCACATTTAATGGGTTACGCATACCCGAAACACCACCATTGTCCAATGGGACACCATCTACAATGATCAATGGATCATTCGATGCGTTAATAGAAGAACCTCCACGTACGCGGATCTTTGTTCCTGAACCAGGAGCTCCTCCTGAAGAAGTAATCTGAACCCCTGCGACCTTACCATTGATAAGCTCTTGTGGTGAAGAAGCAGAACCTTGTTTGAAATCATCAGAAGATACAGCCTGAACAGATCCTGTTAGATCTTCTTTCTTCGAAGTACCATATCCAATAACAACTACTTCATCCAATCCTTTAGTATCTGTTGCCAACTCAACAGCAATAGTTGTTTGAGAAGCTACGGTTATTTTTTGTGTTACATAACCAATATATGAGATTCTTAAAACCTCTCCTTTTTTCACTTTTAACGCGAAGTTACCATCAAAGTCTGTGATAATACCTCTTACAGTACCTTCGACAGCAATTGTAACTCCTGGTAAAGGCTCTCTTGTAGTCTTGTCAACTACAGATCCTGTCATGATTCGTTCCTGCGCTTGTGCAACTCCTATGCTGAGAAGTGCGACAAGTAAAAAGAACATAGATTTAAATAGACTATTTACTTTCATATGGCTTGAGTTTAAAAAAAAGCACAAAATATTCCCATTCAGGAAAGCAACTCTTTTCTGTTGATTTAATAATCAACAACTTACACGACAGTGAAGTTGTTTAATTGAATGATTTATTTTGAATTGTTTAGACTTTTCTGCAACTGATATATAAAATAAAGATTAATCATCTAACAGTCGTATTTTAAAAAATGTTTTCATTAATACACCGTTTCCTAATTAATCAATACACAAAAGAAACATTTTTTCTTAAAGAAAATTTAATATCAGAATAGCACTCCATTAAAAAAACTCCGCAAACGTTTGTGAAAACGTTTGCGGAGTACATGTTATATAACACATTCATTCTAAAGTGGTTAAAAAAAACAACCTCATGGTAATTTTAACCACATAATGAGACTTATATGTTAGATCTAATAAACTATTAAAAATCCATTATACTCATCAATCGACTATAAATTGACTACAAAAAATATTATTCATCACATGAAAGGTCAAAAGGACTCACTTTATCATAAACTAATTTTAACATTATAAATAGGATAAGAATAAGATCTCTAAACAAAGAGACTATGCTTATAATGTTTTTAACAAACTTTCATACACTCATGATGTTAAGTAAAGTTTAAACAACAATATAATTCGACGATCTATTGAACAGGTATAAGAAACTGCTATTCAAGCATATTACATGAAACAATGTCCTGTAAAACTTGATTAGAATAATAATTTCACGTATTTTAACCATTAGTCCAACTCTTTATTTAGAACTTTGCATAAAATTAGAAGGATAATCGTTAATATTAATGTTACAAACACTACACTTCATCTAACTGTCATTATCAAATTGCACATGAAGAAAAGTCAGGTCACAATTAAAGACATTGCCAAAGAATTAGGTATATCAGCATCCACAGTATCTCGTGCACTTAAAAACCATCCAGATATTAGTCAAAAAACAAGAGATGCTGTACACCGGTTAGCAGAAGAGCTAAACTATCAGCCTAATGCAGTTGCATTAAGCCTAAAAAATTCTCGCACAAGGACAATTGGCGTTATTATACCAGAGATAGTTCATTATTTTTTCTCATCAGTAATAAGTGGGATAGAAGATGTGGCTTATGATGCTGGATACAATGTAATGATTTGTCAATCCAATGAAAAATTTGAACGAGAAGTTACAAATGCACAAACACTACTTTCAAACAGGGTAGAAGGTATTCTTGTATCTGTCACCAAAGAGAGTGATCATTTCGATCATTTAAAACAATTTATTAAACGTGGTATTCCTCTTATATTTTTTGATCGGGATGCAAAAGGTATTGAAGCAGATAGAATTCTTATTAATGATAAAATGGCCGGTTATAAAGCGACAAAACATCTGATAGAAGCAGGTTGTAAAAGAATCGCACACCTATGTGGACCACAAAGCTTGACCATTGCTAAAGAGAGATTGTCTGGTTATAAACAGGCTCTTGAAGAGGCCAATATTCCATTTAATGAGGAGTATGTCTTAAGTGCAGATGATTTTGAACTTGGAAAAAAAGCAACTAGAGAGTTACTAAACTTAGAAACACCACCGGATGGTATTTTTGCGGTAAACGATCTGACTGCGATTGGAGCCATTAAATCCATTCATAACAAAGGCATGAATACTCCCAAAGATATCGCAATTGTAGGATTTAGTTCGGGTCGTTTTGCGGATATCACAGAGCCGACACTTACCTCTATTGATCAACATGGTTACGAAATGGGATCTAAAGCAACAGAACTTCTTATCAAAAGAATTGAAAGTGAAGAAGAATCTATAGTCCATGAAGATATTTTTATTGAGACAAATCTTATAATTCGTGAATCCTCTATTCACAATAAATAACATACCAATAAGAGCTCTTTAAAAAAAGAGCTCTTATTAGTTATGCCCAGTCTTAGAATAATCATAGATATTAAAAAGCCTATTTCCTTGTTTATCTTAGTACGCATACACCATCTAGGATTAAAGCAAAAGACCATATTTTATTCCATAATAGAATAATATATATTCGATAAAGTATCACGAGCAAGTCTCCCCTTAAGACCTACGACATAAATCTAAAATTGCAACGATTTCAACCCACGAATGTTCGCATTAATATTAAAAAATGACGTTAGGTCATAATAAAACCATATTTGCCATAATATTATACTCGCTATCCAATCTTCGCTTTAAATATATTGTGTCTTACCACAGTACTATCAAGTAAGCAATATCATCTATTGACGAAGTCATTATTTTCCACTATTGTAACCTTATATCCTTCTTGTAGTCTCTCTAGATCCATTATTTAACTAAATGAATATAAGGTTCATATATCATGAACACCTCATATCTCATTCATTATTCACAATTAGTGGTCAAATAGTGAATAGCATTAAACCATCAATTCAATGGATTGTTGAATAGGAGAATAAATGCTGATTTTGATCATGAACAGGAGTTAAAAATTTATCCAAACTCGCAAACGTTTGAAAAAATGTTTTGCAACACATCAAACGTTTGCGGTACCAAAATTCAACCTATCAATGAGTTAAACCGTTTTGATAACCAGATTACGAAACTATTTTTGTATTAAGTAATTATTAATTGACACTCTTTTTTAGAGTGGAATTGAGATCATTGAGACTATAAGTAAACAAGTCTATTCAATTAAATAAACTCCATTAATAGAACATAACATGAGGACAAAACCAAAATTATCTTTTTGGCAAATATGGAATGTCAGCTTTGGATTCTTAGGGATTCAAATGGGATTTGCACTACAAAGTGCGAATGTGAGTAGAATCCTTTCGAATTTAGGTGCAGACCTTCATGCACTTCCTCTATTTTGGCTTGCAGCACCGGTAATGGGATTGATTGTACAACCAATTGTAGGAGCAGCTTCTGATAAAACATGGAATCGTTTTGGTCGTAGAGGACCTTACATTCTTGGAGGAGCTATTGTTGCAACATTATCTATGTGGCTTATGCCTAATGCTTCTTTAGCAGTAAGTATTATTCCCGCTTTGGTATTTGGAGCACTCATGTTTGCTCTTATGGATGGATCATTCAATATTACCATGCAACCATTCCGCGCACTCGTTGCGGATATGGTGTCCGAGGAACAGAGAACATTAGGATACTCGATTCAAAGCTTCTTAATCAATACAGGAGCCGTTATTGGCTCTATCCTTCCTTATGTTTTAACCAATGTTCTAGATGTAGCAAATGAAGCACCTGATGGTGAAGTTCCTGCCTCTGTGATATGGTCATTTTATATTGGTGGAGCAGTGCTTCTTCTTTCTGTTATTTGGACTGTCTTTAGAACTAAAGAGTATGAACCTAAAACATATTGTGAACAAAATGGCCTTGATTATGACCAATGGATCAATGAGCAAAAGGAGAAAAAGAGCCTGAAACAAAGTCTTTCAGATTTTTGGGGGTTAATGAAGAATATGCCTAAAACCATGATGCAACTAGCAGTTGTTCAATTCTTTTCATGGTTTGCTCTATATATCATGTGGGTTTATACAACATCAGCAGTGTCACAACATGTTTGGGGAACACCTATTCATGATTCTAGTTCTAGTGCATTTCAAGAAGCTGGAAACTGGGTAGGGGTAATGTTTGGTGCGTATAGCCTTTTTGCTGCAATTTTCTCTATTCTAATGACAAAAATTGCCAAAGCAATAGGACGTAAAACAACCTATCTTACAAGTCTACTACTTGGTGCGGTTGGCTATATATCAATGTTCTATATCACAACACCAAATGCACTTATATTTTCAATGATTGGTGTTGGTATTGCATGGGCTGCAATTCTTGCAATGCCTTATTCAATATTATCAGAATCACTACCTGCAGACAAAATGGGAGTTTACATGGGAATATTCAATTTCACCATTGCTGGACCTCAAATTATCTCAGGACTACTCGGAGGTGCTATTCTTAGCAGCTTCTTCAACAACCATGCAATCTATATGATGATTGTATGTGGTGTTTCTATGTTATTGGCAGCATTAGCTGTGTGTTTCGTTAAAGTTCCTAAGCAACAAAATTAAAGGGTGAAAAATGGTACAAATTAAAGCTTGTTTATTCGATTTAGATGGTGTTATAGTAGATACTGCAAAGTACCACTACATTGCATGGAAAGAGTTAGCTCAAGAGCTTGGCTTCGACTTTACAGAAGAAGACAATGAGAGACTAAAAGGAGTTAGTAGAATGAGATCTTTAGATATCCTTCTTGAAATTGGGAACAAGTCTCTTTCAGAACAAGAGAAACTACATTATGCAGATAAAAAGAATGTAAACTACGTTTCTTATATCCAGAAAATGGAAGAAGATGAGATCCTTCCAGGTGTAAAAGAGTTCTTAACTTCTTTGCGTGCAAATGGAATTAAAATAGCTCTTGGTTCTGCAAGTAAAAATGCACCTCTTATACTTAATCAAATTGGATTAACATCCTACTTTGATGAGATCGTTGACGGAAATAGCGTATCTAAAGCGAAACCGGATCCTGAAGTATTTACCAAAGGTGCTAACCTACTAAATGTAACCGCTGAAGAGTGTGTTGTTTTCGAAGATGCGGTAGCAGGTATCGAAGCGGCAAAAGCTGGTGGCATGTATTGTATCGGAGTTGGAGAAGAGGAAACACTTTCAGAAGCAGACTTCGTTATTAAAGGTTTTGATGAGATGAGCCTAGATCGTCTAAAGTTCTAAAGATTAAAAAAAGAGATTAAACATATGAAAGATTTTATCATACATGATAACTGGAAAGTAATTGAAGACCAGTATCACCCAGAATGGAATGAAATTAGCGAAAGTTTAATGAGTCTTGGTAATGGACGCATGGGTGGACGTGCAAACTTTGAAGAAAAATTCTCTGGAAAGACACTTCAAGGAAATTATGTAGCAGGTGTTTACTATCCAGACAAAACAAGAGTAGGTTGGTGGAAGAATGGATACCCTGACTATTTCGCTAAAGTTCTTAATGGTGCAAACTGGATTGGTATCGATATCACTGTTGGTGAAGAGGAGTTAGATCTAGCCGAATGCGAAGTTCTTGACTTTCATCGTGAACTAGATATGAAAGAGGGACACCTTGTTCGTCGTTTCACTGCCAAACTTCCTAGTGGAAAAATAGTAGAGGTAAAATCGCAACGTTTCATGAGTATAGTAGACTCTGAAACTGGAGCTATTCGTTACAGTGTGAAAGCCGTAAATTTCCAGGATAAGGTTACAATCAAACCTTATGTGGATTTTGATGTCATGAACAAAGACACCAACTACGATGAGAAGTTCTGGAACGAAGTAGAAAAAGAGGTTTCTAATGGCGAAGGATTTATTACTGCCGAAACAAGAAAGACTCTTTTTCATGTTACCACAGGGATGAAATACCAAATCTTCATCGACGGAGAGAAACAATCTTTTAAAGCGGATCTTGAAGAGCGTGTAAAATATATTTCAAATATCACTTCTTTTGACATTAAAGAGGGGCAGACCATTACAATTGAAAAAATTGGTGTTAACCTTTCTTCTGAATATGCAGAGAAGTCTGATCTAGTGGATCAAGCAAAAGTTTTCTTAAACAAAGCGTTTGAGAAAGGTTTCGATCAAATGTTAGACGAACACAAAAAAGCGTGGGAAGTTAAGTGGGAGACTAGTGATATTATCATTGAAGGAGATGCAGCTGCACAGCAGGGTATTCGATTCAACATCTTCCAACTAAACCAAACATATACTGGAGAAGATCCAAGACTAAACATTGGACCGAAAGGTTTTACAGGAGAGAAATACGGAGGAAGTACCTATTGGGATACAGAAGCATATTGTCTTCCATTCTATCTAGCAACTGCTCCTGAAGAGATCTCTAAGAACTTACTTCTTTATCGCTACAAACACCTAGATAGAGCGATTGAAAATGCTAAGAAGTTAGGATTTAAGAATGGGGCAGCTCTTTACCCAATGGTAACCATGAATGGAGAAGAGTGTCACAACGAGTGGGAGATCACTTTCGAAGAAATCCACCGTAATGGTGCTATTGCATTTGCCATTTATGAGTACATTAGATATACCAATGATTTTGAATATCTTGCTCCTTATGGTTTTGAAGTACTATTAGGAATCTCTCGTTTTTGGACACAGCGTGTGAACTGGTCAAATTACCAGAATAAATATGTGATGCTTGGAGTTACGGGGCCAAACGAGTATGAGAATAATGTGGACAACAACTACCACACAAACCGCTTGGCACAATGGACACTTCAATACACAAGAGAAGCTGTAGCTTACTTGAAAGAGAATCATGCAGCAGAATATGCTTCTCTAAAGGAGAAGTGGAATTTCAACGAAGAAGAAGAAGTTTCGAAATGGACACATATCATCGATAATATGTATTTCCCATATGATGAAACTCGCCAAATATTCTTGCAGCAAGATAACTTCTTGAACAAAGAGATTATCCCAACTGCAGAGATGGGAGCAGAGAATCGTCCTATCAACCAAAAATGGTCATGGGATCGAATCCTTCGCTCTTGTTATATCAAGCAAGCCGATACGCTTCAAAGTTTGTATCTTTTTGAGGATGATTTCGATGTGGAAACAATAAAAAGACACTTTGACTTTTATGAACCAATCACTGTTCATGAATCATCTCTTTCCCCTTGTATCCATAATATCTTAGCCTCTAAGATTGGCAATCAAGAGAAAGCTTATGAGATGTATCTACGTACTGCTCGTTTGGATCTTGATGATTACAACAACGATACAGAAGATGGACTTCACATCACCTCCATGGGAGGTACATGGATGGGATTCGTTATGGGATTCGGTGGTTTCAGAGCAAGAAACAATCGCCTTATATTAAACCCATTCCTTCCTAAAGAGTGGAAAGGATATAGCTTCAAAGTGAATTTCAGAGGTGCACACCTTAAAGTTCAAACTACTCATGATCATACAATCATCGAAAATATTTCTGATGTTGCTTGTGATCTTACCGTTTTTGACAAAGAGTACACTCTAGCAGCGAACGATACAATTAAATTGTAATTATAGTTTTTTAAAGCCCTTCTCTTCTTTGATATAAGAAGAGTAAGGGCTTTCTTTCTCTAAAAATAGACACCATTTACGATGAAAAAAACCATATTATCCATCATTCTATCATTCGTTTTCTGCCTAAATACATTTGCAGCAAAACCGAAGCTTGAACGTATTGAGCCAATGTTTTGGTGGGCAGAGATGCACAACCCTCATCTTCAACTTTTAGTTCACGGACAAGATATTGCACTTACTCAAGTAAGCCTATCATACCCTGGAGTAGAGATAAAGGGAATAACACAACTAGATAGTAAAAATTATCTTTTTGTAGACCTAAACATTTCCAAAGAAGCAAAGCCTGGATTCTTTGATATTGTATTCAAGCAGAAAAAAAGAGTCGTTGCGACTTACCGCTACGAGCTAAAACAACGTGGAGCAAATTCTGCAATGCGTGATGGCTTTAACAAAAGCGATGCACTGTACCTTATTATGCCAGATAGATTTGCCAATGGAGACACATCCAATGACAACATTGACGGCATGAGAGAAAATCACAATCGTAAAAACTCATTAGGACGTCATGGAGGGGATATTGCAGGTATAGAACAACATCTTGACTATATCATCAATCAAGGATATACTGCCATCTGGTTAAATCCAGTACTAGAAAATGATATGCCAGAACAATCATATCATGGATACGCTGTTACAGATTTCTATCAAATTGACCGTCACTACGGTAGCAATGAAGATTACAAAGACTTTGCAGAAAAGGCAAAAGATCAAAATATAAAGCTTATCATGGACATGATTTTCAACCACTGTGGTGCATTCCATTGGTGGATGAATGATCTACCTTCTAAAGATTGGATTAACAATATGCCAGAAGGAGTAGACCTTACAAAGATCGAGTATACGGATGCTGCCATGGAGAAGATGGACAAATCAGCCTTCACCATTACAACACATAGAAAAACAGTCATTGAAGATCCACACGTTGCAAAATCAGACCATGATCATCTTGTAGATGGGTGGTTTGTACCATCAATGCCTGATTTGAATCAAAAGAATCCATACGTTGCACGTTATCTTATTCAAAACTCTATTTGGTGGATTGAATATGCTCACCTTGCAGGAATCAGAATGGACACTTATCCATATCCTGATAAAGAGATGATGGCACAATGGAACAAAGAGGTACTAGAAGCTTATCCTAACTTTACTATTGTTGGAGAAGAGATGTTCTTTGATCCTGCAATTGTTTCATATTGGGAAGGAAAAGAACCAAACCGTGATGGATACACACCTTATTGTCCTTCTATGATGGACTTCCCTCTACAAGGAGCTTTATGCCAAGCGTTCACAGAAGAGGAGGGGTGGGAAAATGGATTAATGAAAATCTATCTTACTCTTGCAAAAGATTTTCTTTATAGCGACCCTTTCAACTTGGTTACATTCCCTGACAATCATGATCTTTCACGTTACTACTCAGTGATGAATAAAGATCTTGATCTTTGGAAAATGGGTATTGCAACAACATTAACCACTAGAGGTATTCCTCAGATTTTTTATGGGACAGAGACTCTAATGGAAGGGTTTGCTCATGATGGACATGGTAAGATGAGAGCCGATTTCCCTGGTGGGTGGAAAGGCGATAAAGTAAATGCCTTTACAGGAGAAGGACTTAATAAAGACCAAATAGAGGCTCAAAAATATATTCGTACCATCTTAAAATGGAGAAAGAATTGTACTCCAATATTAGAAGGAAAATTGAAGCATTACATTCCACAGGATGGAATCTACCTTTACTCACGTTACACCGACAAAGAGAACGTGATTGTTATCTTAAACAAAAACAGGGAAGAAAAAGAGATTGATCCGATGAAATATCAAGAGGTACTTAAAGGATATACAAAAGGGAAGGATATATTCACCAATCAATCTATCAGTATCCAAAAAACTTTTAAAGTAAGAGGAAAGAGTGCTCTTATTCTTGAACTTCATTAACAACAGGAACTTGAGTGATGGCATGTATATCTGTTAGTATATAAATCATCTCAAGTCACCATAGGGGCAGAGGATTTTAATATCCAAAAGGGGGAGGAGAAATCAATTGGTTCATCCTCCCCCTTTTTAGTATCATATAACGATAAGTACGATAATAGGATATAGGAACATTTAAACAGTAGATCACATGAAATATCAAAGATTCCAACTGCTATTAATACTTCTTCTTTTTGTAGGAGTGGAAGCATCAATGGGACAGGTCAGAGATATGAAGGTCGACAAGAATGAAACGTTACACTTCACTCTTCATCAGACTCCAATTCAAATATCTCTTTTTAATAACACCACTGTTGAGATCAAAGCGTTAAACACCAATAAAGTGATTGATACGAAAGCAATTTTTGCAGAAAATCAACACATCCCACATATTAAAAACACCCATTATGGTGCAATCATTGAAGGGACTTATTGGATTGCAAAAGTAAACAAAGAACCATTCTCAATACGATTCTTTAAGAAGCGTGACCTTCTCAATCCGTTTGCGGAAGTAATGAACATTGTTTACAAAGAGGCAAAGCTTCAATATGACCTGAAGGTTAAACCAAACGAACAGATATATGGAGGTGGTGCTAGAGCAATTAGCATGGATCGTCGAGGAGAGACACTAAAACTTCATAACGAACCTCACTACTCCTATGGTTGGGGTGAAAAGAATCTAAACTTTTCACAACCTCTATTCTTCTCATCAAATAACTATAGTATCTTCTACAATAGTGGTGCTACCGGATTTGCTGACATTTGTGATACTAAAAAGAACACTTTATCTATAGGTTCTGGTTATAGTGGAAACGCATTGTACATAACCATTGGAGAAGACCCTAAAGACCTACACCATCAGTTCGCAAAACTGGTTGGCACAGCTCCTTTACCTCCTCGATGGGCCCTAGGAAACCTGATGTCTCGATTTGGGTACACCTCCCAAAGGCAAGCGGAAGAGATGATTGAAAAGATGCAGGCGGAAGAGGTTCCAGTAGATGCTATTATCCTTGATCTTTATTGGTTTGGTTATGGACAGAAAGAATGGAGAATGGGGGACCTGAAGTGGAATACCGATTCATTTCCTACACATCGTAAGATGATTCAAAAGTTTAAGAAAAAAGGCATACAAACCATTCTTATTGCAGAGCCTTTTATTCTTGAATCAACAAAAAGCCACAAAGATGCAGAGAAAGCCAATGCGCTAGGATTAAACAAAGATGGAGATCCATTTATTATTGAAAAGTTTTGGTTTGGCAAAGCCTCTCTTGTCGACATTTTTTCTGATGCAGGGAAAAAGTGGTTTTGGAATAAGTACAATCCTCTTATCAAAGAAGGAGTATCTGCTTGGTGGGGAGACTTAGGAGAACCTGAGATGCACCCTGATGGTATACACTACCAATTAGGTACAACGAATCAAATTCATAACATCTACGGCCATTATTGGAGTAAAATGTTATCAGATGAGTATGCTAAGAACTACCCAAACACCAGACTATTTCACTTAAACAGGGCAGGTTTTGTTGGGACTCAAAGATTCTCTAGCTTCCCATGGTCTGGAGATGTATCACGCAGTTGGAGAGGTTTAAAACCTCAAATACCAATCATGTTAGGTTTAAGTATGGGACAAATTCCTTACGCTAGTTCCGATCTTGGAGGATTCTGTGCAGGGCCACAAAACAATGAATTATACACACGTTGGCTACAGTTTGGTGTATTTAATCCTATATATCGACCCCATGGTGCAGATGTTCCTTCAGAAGTGGTAGAATATCCTGATTCAGTGAAAAGAGTAGTTAAAAAAGCCATTAACCTTAGATATCAACTAATGCCATATAACTATAACCTAACATGGCAACAGACCAAACAAGGAACAGCGCTTGCTTCTCCTTGGTTTTTTGAAAATGATATTCCTAAAGAGATGTGGGATAGAGATGATGTCTATATGTGGGGGCCTAGTTTCTTAGTCTATCCTGTTCTTGAAGAAGGACAAAAGACAAAAGAGATGTTCTTACCAAATGGAATATGGTTCAATTTTTATAACGATGATCGTTATTTAGGAAATAGCAATATTACTTTACCTTTAACATTAGATCATATTCCAGTATTTGTAAAAGCAGGATCATTTATCCCTATGGTAGAATCTTTTCAAAACACACAGCATTATAATACGAAAAAACTTACCATGCACTATTATGCGGATAGGACAGTGGGAGAAAGCACTTATACATGGTTCAATGATGATGGAAAAGGTAAAAATAATCTGCAAAACAATCAATTTGAAACTTTAGATTGTAAGATCAATCAAACAAGTGAAGGGGTTACCTTAGAAACACATCATACTGGAAGTTTATATAATGTGGCTAAATCAAAAACTAGAACAATTCAATGGGTTTTTCACAATGTTGATAACCCTGTTAAAGTACTAATAAACAATCAAGTGATTACGCTACAAAGTGAATATAACTCAGAAGTGAAGACACTAACAATAGAGATCGATCAGAAAGAAAATCAGAAGATCGAATTGAAATATTAAAAATAAAAGAGAGCAAGTCATATACTTGCTCTCTTTATATTTTTAACCAACTAGAATAAAACTCTAATTAAAAGTAATTTCATATTCTTTATCACAAGCTCCATTGCCATAATCAATTCGATAACCAACACTCATTGAGGACTCGACATTTATGACCCCTTGAATAGGGAAAGGACAAGATCTAATTTTTACCACAGGCTCAACAATGGTACGAGAATATTTATTATTATCAGTAGTCATTGTATCAGACCCAGTAGTCTCCATCACATCATCACTCCAAATTAGAGGAGTATCCATTCCTTCAGTCCATCTTGTTAAGTAACTTGCTGTTCGACTAACAAATACAACCCCATTCCTACTAAACAGTAACTGAGATTCCGAAGAGATAACAAGACCACCATAGGTTCCAACTGATACCTCACGATCCACGATCCCCTCTATCATAATATCATTCACTTTAAAGTCATCGTACTCAATCGATCTAAATGAAGATCCATTCGATCCATAATGTGAGACTGTAATCGTAATTTTACCAGACAGTTCTTCTCCCGACTTTAAAGCAACCCCGTTGATATAGTAGACCGTAATACGATATTCAAAAGTATTCGCATCACCTCTTTCAACAGACACAAATGGCATTTTTCCATCTCGATATCGACTCATCCACTTCGTTAGACCTCCTCCATTAGTAGACTTAGTAGCAACATTCTGATTTAGAACATCCACATCTGCTTTTCTCAATGAGTAAACGTCCACCTCCGTGTTCATCACTCTTTCAGATATCTCTACATCCACAGCATCTTCACTACTCATAGCAGTGACTCGTTCTTCATCTATTGGAAGATCTTCTGAGATCTTCTCGCTACAAGAAAAAAGAAACGAGCAAAACAACAACACAACACATGCTCTTTTCATAATTAATATTTTTTGCTACTAGCAAACATATTAAATTATAGTAAAACGCAAATGTCAATTAACAATAATACAATATTATTAACACAGAAAAATTAGAATATTATACCTACTTCTGGGGCAACGATAACATCAACTCTTTTGCCTCCTCAAGCCCTTTAGAACAAGCAGTATTTAATAATTCCATTCCTCTAGAATAGTCTGAATCTGCTACGATGTTATGAATATGTATTTTGGATAGGAGCATCAAAGCTTCCATAGAACCAAGATTGGTTGCTTTTTCAAGATATGAAACAGCCTCTCTATCCTTAAGCTTGTCTCCACACTCTAAAAGAAGAACCGAATAATTATAAAAAGACTCAGTGACATGATATGCTATTGCTTTTTGATAAAAAGATGTGGCCCTATCTAAGTCTACAATCCCAGATTTTCCATAATGATAAATTACTCCAATATTATTATAAGACTCATGGATACCACAACGTATTGCTTCTTGATAATATGTAACAGCATAATCCATATTGGATTGATCCCATAGATCCATTTCGTGCCCGTAAGCTAAGAACCAAGATGCTTTTTGCAGCCCACTATGTAAAGCATTTAGAAACCTCTTTTTTGCACTATTAGGAGACTCATTAAGAAATATTACTCCTAATTGATATTGAGAGACCCCATAGAGTTTCCCTTCAACTTCGCTGAGAAGAGAGATCGCTTTAGACCTATTTTTAACCACTCCTTTTCCATACAAATTGGCCAATGCTAGGAAATACTTACTAAGCATATCTCCCTCTTTAGATGCCCTTCTTAGATACATGAGTGCCTGTGCTCTGTCTTGTTCCACACCACGTCCCATCCAATAATATTGAGATATTTTACGTAGTGCAATCTTATTAGACCGAAGTGCTGCTTTAGAGTAATACTTGAATGCAGTAACCCAAGAACGATCCCCTGCATATCGATCTCCAATATGTTTAATTGCATCAGGATGGTGTAGTTCGGAAGCCAAATCCAAATATCTATAAGCTTCCTCTAGAATACACTTTGACTTAAAATAAAGATACAATTCAAAGGAGGCATCCTTCGAACTCTTACTCGTAGCAAGCTTCAAGGTTTCTATCTTTTTATCACCATCTTTTAAGAGTGTCGTGTAGAGATATAGACTATCACCATCTAGATCCTCTAATACGGGAGATAAAAAAGACTTTGCAATATCCAATTCTCCTAAGGATATATGTTGTTTGGCCATCACAATCGCTGCATCCACATTTCCCAATTTTGCAGCTTGTCTAAACCAATAGCTCGACTTTCGAGGGCTATCTTTCACCAAGATCTTTCCTAATCGATACTGTGCAATAGAGCTAAAATCTGCTGCTTTTTCATACCATTGAACAGCAAGATCACGGGAAACTTCCACCGTGATTCCCTCATCAAAAAATACCCCAACAGGAAGAAAAGCCTCCTTTATCCCTGCTTTTGCAGCCATGAAATAAAGGTCCACCTTTGTTTCAATCGCAATATGATGAACAGAATATGGATGAGAGTCAGCTATTTCGGCTACACGCCAAGCACTATAGGCATCCCCCGTATTTATACACTCCTTGTAACAGTCAACCGCTTCTTCCAACATATTTTGCTCTCGGTAAGCATCTCCAAGTCTAGATATAGCCATTTTGTCGCCTCGTTTAGCCGCAAATCGAAACCATCTATCTGCCTTAGCCATATTCTGTTTTATTCGATATTCTTCTGCAATAAAAATAGCCTTCTCTACAATATCTTTGGAGATAAATTCATTCCATAAGGGCACTTTAAAACGATGTAACTGATGAAAAGCTAAAGCACATATTGCATCGATATATCTCTTCTCCGAAGAAGCATAGAGGTATTCTAAAGCCTTCTTCTCATTCCCTCCATTTATATATTTTAAAGCAGCTAAATAAAGCTTACTCCCATTCTTAAACCACTTCATCTAAATATCCTTAGGTTTATTTGTTTCTAAGCAACATAATTTAATGCATCTAATTGTCTCATCTATTTTATAAATCACTTAAATATGTTACTTTTATGCATTGATATGTATCCTTTGACTGATTTATATACCACTGTTTAAAAATAGTTTAATTAATTAAAAGTCACATATCTTTCTTCAATCTCTAAGTTAAAACAAACTTTATACTATATGGTAAGAAGTATTTTGTTTCACATAAGTCGATGTTTGTTCTTATTTGCAATATCTCTAGTTCTATTTCTTAATATTGCAAAGGCACAAGTACAGGTGGGAGTCACCCCACAGGTCGGAGTCACACACCTTGAAGGGAAGAGTGGTTCTCAGAACAGCAATGGAATTTCTGCAGGGATTGATGGATATATTCAATATGATTTTAAAAGATTATTAAGCCTAAAAGCAGGGATTGGTTTTGATTTCAACCAATATGATATAACTTATAATGGCCCGATTGCTCCAGAATCAAACGAGACATTAAACAGCAGTTTCATCACTATTCCTATTGAACTTGTCATGTCTCCTACAGGCAAGTGGGACATATCAATCGGTGCAGAATATCGGATGTTGTTAAATAACAAAGATATACTCAATAGTGATAAGCTGAAGTACGCTATTAATTTTGGCGTCGCTAAAGATATAGGAACAAGTGCGATTGGGCTAAAACTCAGTTATGGCTTAAATGATTTGGTAGCAAAGAAATCAAAACAAGGATACCAACAATCTTACACTGCAAGACCATTTACGATTAAGTTACTCTACCGCATACCTCTAAAGAGGAGAAAAGAGGATCAAAAATAGGCAACTATTTAAAATAACTTATCGTATTTACAGCTCACTCCACACAACTTTCCAATCAGTTGGTTTTTTGTCTTTAAAAGGAACAATAAAAGCATCTTGAAAACCATGTTCTTTTAATGCTTCAGCTTGCAAAGTTGCCTGTTGAAGTGTTTTATGTTTTCCAATAAAATATCGATATCTGTCATCAATAAATTCATCCACAGATACAAGTTCACTATCTCCAGATAACAACTCATTATTTCTCGTCAGATAAGCTCCTATCTGAATTCTAAAATAAACCTCCGCAAATTGGTGCTCCAAAACCTGTTTGTTCTGTTTATTCACAGGTATTTTATACTGTTCACTAGTCTCCAAATACATTCTAAAAGAATAAATGACAACTCCGGCAACAATGACCAGTAGCACACTTATTGCCATGAATATTTTAGACCTCCGGTATAGTTTCGTATTTTTTGACTTCAATCGAGACATTTCATTCAATATCGCTTTCTCACGGAGTTTTTTTCTTTCCTCGAGAAGCTGTTTCTCCTCTGGTAACATATTCATAAGAGTTTGTTGGTAATGGTAAAGATATAAAATGTATCAAATAGATTCGACTATTAATAACATAATATTGACAATAATCTTTTATCCAAGTATATTTAATGATATCAGCATCTTAATTTAAAAGATGAACATCTATTTCTTGGGTGATATATTTCCCATAAAGGAATTATAATAGCTTTCATATCAATCTACTCTACAATAATTGATAATAATAAAACACAGTGCGAATGATTAATTATAACACATAAACATGGGGCTTCGCACAATAGAAGTTCTCTTGAAATATATATATTAGATACAAAAAAGGTATCTTAAATCTCAGAAAAGAAATAACTCTTGTCATACCAAACACCAACACAGACACCTATAAATCAACACCTTGTACAAATGAATCTATTTAATGAACAAATAGATAATCACTAGATATGCAATTATTTAAATATTCGTATTCATGATTTAACTAATTCTAATAATTAAATAATGAGAACGAAACACATAATAACCTGTCTTCTGCTACTTACAACCATATGGAGGGTAGATGCCAAGGATTACACGATTGGCAACAAGTTTATTCAACGATCATTTGAGCTAAAAGAGGGTATATTCTCCTCAAAAAGTATTCGTAACAAACAGAAAAAAGAGAAGCTAATTACATCCTTAAATTATGACTTCCAACTACGCCTATCTAAAGATGTAGATATAGATAGTGAAGATACCTTTCTGACGAACAAAGACTTTATATGCGATAATATTGTGAAAGAGGACAAGTATACTCTCACGGCCTATTTGAAAAACGAAGAGCATGGTCTAGAGATCGAAATACACTATAATGTAAGCAAAGAAGATCCTTTTATTCGAAAATATCTTAAGATCAAAACAACCAAAGAGATTACTCTTGAAAGAATAGACGTAGATATTCTGAAAAACAAAGATATATTTCAGCCCTACAAAGAGAGAAAAATTACATCTCTTGCACCGGCACAATGGAAGCCTGGCTTAGGACAACCATTATACGCTAAAAAGACAGGACTATTTTTAGGAGTAGAGTTCCCTGCATCCTATAACTTTGTTCAAAATACGAATGCATATTGTGGATATCTTCAAGGGAAAGTACTTCATAAAAACACAACCTACACCAGTTATAAAGCCGTGATAGGCTCGGCATCTAAAGATGTTACACTACAACGTGCTTTCTTCGCATATATCGATAAGAGTGGTTCGAAACCAAAATCGATCCGTCATACCAAAGATCGACATATTCTTATTCAATAAGTCCCAAGGCTGTATCCAAGCAACAAAGGATAACGCCTTATCTATTTTAGAATCAGATTGTATCGAGATGTAAGAGTCTTCTCCATTAAACAGATATTCAGTACTATTGTCTTCATTTACTACTTCCTGAACCTTGTGAAGAACAACCCGATTACTTGGACTAATGTTACTAGTTTGCGCATTAAGGAGTGTAGGGCATACTTGTAATATCATGACTAAAACACAACAATACACTAAATGAGCTACTCGTATTATTTTATATTTATCACGCGATTCAGTTACCATTTATGTTAAAAGATAAAGAGATATCAAAAATGAACTCCCTTTAAAAGTTTGAAACTTTGAAAGGCAAGCTGCGAGATAAAAATAAAGAACAAATAGGAAAATAGAGACAAATATACAATCAATATTATAAGAACTGAAGATATAATTTATTCAAAGAAACATTACAATAGATGGCTCCTTGTTGCTCCATACCATCACTTCTCACGTTATACTTGAGTCTTTTAGAGGTTGTTGAGTAAACTCAAAACAGAAGTAGGATAAGCAATCTCGATCTTTTCTTTCAATATCTCAATACAGTCAAAGGCATCAAGATACATTGGGTATGGAACAAAGGGGATTTAAAGGCTCTATTATCCATCCTTCATTCGAGTTTCGTTCATGGTTCAGCCACCGAATCGATGGAGAATCGATGGACAAACCATGGACAAAGGATGAACAAACCATGGACAAACCCACTATCAAACAAGAAAGAAGTAGTATTTAGAGAGGTCATTTTGTTTGCATAAAACCACCACAACGTCCATACAACTCAAATCTAAATGGATCGCACTTGTTTATTAGAGGCATTGAAGTCGATGATTTCAAGAAAATTGAATCAAAAAAAGGGAAACCAGAAAACTGATCTCCCTATATTGTAATATTGTATTATTCAAATGGTTATAACAATCCACTTCTTTTCAAAAGAGCATCCACAGAAGGCTCAGATCCTTTGAAATCAATATATAGTTTCATTGGATGTTCTGTACCACCTTTTTCAAGAATAGTAGATCTAAAGCGAGATGCTGTCTCTTTGTTGAAAAGACCTTCTTCTTTGAATACATTAAAAGCATCCGCATCTAAGACCTCAGCCCATTTGTATCCATAGTATCCAGAAGCATAACCACCTGCAAAGATATGACCAAAAGCAGTACTAAAACAGCTACCTTTGATAGAAGGGAACAGCTCCATTGGAGACATTGCTCTGTCTTCCATCTCTTTTACATCTCCAGAAAAAGGTTCTGTAATAGAGTGCCAATTCATATCGTTCATACCAAAGCTAAGTTGTCTTTCAGACAAATAACCAGCAAGGTAATTTTGAGATCTGATCAATTTTTTCACTAACTCTGCTGGAATTTTTTCTCCAGTTTGGTAGTGAACTGCAAAAAGATCTAACCACTCTTTCTCTGGTCCCCAGTTCTCTAGTACTTGAGATGGAAGCTCTACGAAGTCACGGTATACACTAGTACCTGATAGTGCATCATAAGTTGTGTTTGCAAACATACCATGTAGACCATGTCCAAATTCGTGAAGGAAAGTGGTCACTTCTCTAAAAGTCAAAAGAGAAGGAGTGTCCTTTGTAGGTTTTGTGAAGTTTGTAACCAAAGACACAAATGGAATCACACGTTTTCCATTTTCGATTTTCTCATCACGATAAGTGGTCATCCAAGCACCAGAGCTCTTGCTCTTACGAGGGAAGAAATCTAGGTAAAGGATAGCCAACAACGAACCATCTTTATCATATACCTCATAAGAGTCTACTTCAGGATGGTATTTATCAATGGTATTATTCTTTTTGAAAGTGATTCCATACAACTTATTAGCAAGTGTGAACACACCCTCTTTTACTTTAGATAATTCGAAGTAAGGTTTAATATCTTGTTCATTGAAACCATACTTCTCTTGCATCAACTTTTCTGTGTAATAAGACCAGTCCCATCTTTGTAACTCCCCATTGAAACCACTCTTCTTAGCAAAAGCCAACACCTCTTGATACTCTTTTTGGGCAGCAGGCTTCGACTTCTCATGAAGTTGATTCAAGAAGCTCATCACTTTTTCTGGACTTTCAGCCATACGACGCTCTAATTGGAACGAAGCATAGTTCTCATAGCCTAAGAGTTTTGCTTTCTCAAGTCTTAAGTTCACCATGTTACGAATCACTTCCGTATTGTTATATTCATTGTCATGATATGCCAATGAAGTATACATACGATACAGTTTTTCTCTCAACTCACGGTTGTCAGCATACTTTAAGAAAGGACCAACAGAAGGACCATGCATCGTAAATAACCAACCTTCTTTTCCAGCCTCTTTTGCTGCTTCAGCTGCAGCATCTTTAGCAAACTGAGGTAAACCATCTAGTGCCCCTTCGTCTTCCACCAACATAGAATATTCATTGGTTTCATGAAGATCATTTTGACCGAATTTTAGACTATTTTCAGAAAGTGATTTATTCACTTCAGCAAAAAGTAATTTTGCTTTTTCATCTAATTCTGCACCACTACGAACAAAGCCAATGTAAGTATCTTCTAGAAGCTTTTTTTGTTCATCATTTAGATTTCCTGGATTTTCATAAACAGCTTTTACTCTTTTAAAAAGATCCTCATTTAAGCTTCTATAGCTATTAAAATCAGATAAAAGAGGGTTTATATCTTTCAAGAAACCTTGTAATTCAGGAGAAGTATTTGAACTATCTAAATTATAAGCAATAGATAAAATACGACCCAGTCTTTCTCCTGAGTTAGATAATGCAACAATTGTATTCTCAAAAGTAGGATTCTCTTTAGAGTTAATTATTGCATCTACCTCTTCTTTTGCCTCTTTAATGGCAATATCAAAAGCAGGACGATAATGTTCTGGTTTGATCTTAGAAAAAGGTGGGGTTTGATAAGGAGTTGTCCATGTTTCTAACAACGGATTGTCCAAACTTTGTTTTTTTTCAGTACATGCACTCATGCTTAAAAGGATCAATGCACCTGCTAGTAGTTTCGATTTCATAAGTATTTACTTTTTAAAAAAAGAGATTCTAAAATTACACTTATATGACAAAATCTATATGACTTTAGTTACAACTTAGCAGGTTAATTTATTATTTCTTTCGTTTTATATTCTTTTTCTTTTGAACGCTATGTCCAAAACGACCTAATCCTTCACCTAAAGCGAAGTAGTGCCCATGCGAATAGGCTATAGGCTCTGCCTTAGAGAGATCGAAGCTACCAGTCTCTGGATCGAGGTAAGCCTCATCGGCGACCACATTCACCACATCTGCAATAAACATATCATGAGAGCCTAACGAGACAATCTCTTTCACTTTACATTCAATAGAGATAGGAGACTCCTTCACTATTGGGGCTTTAACCTGTTCCCCTGCAATTGGAGTCAAGCCAGTCTCTTTAAATTTATTGAAATCTTTACCTGACTTAACACCACACCAATCTGTCTCTTTCGCCATAGACTTGGTTGTTAAATTAATAACAAACTCACCAGATTCTTTTATCAAATCATAGCTATGACGTTCTGGTCGAACAGAAATATAGACCATAGGAGGGTTTGTACATACTGTTCCTGTCCAAGATATGGTGATTAAATTATAGTTCTCTTCGTTCCATCCGCATGATATAAGTGCAGCTGGAAGTGGATAAACCATATTTCCAGGTTTCCAATTTACTTTTCCCATATGACAAAACTCATTTTTATTCAGAACTCAAAGATAATGAAATCAGGCCCCTTAATTTGTTAAAATGCAAAAATACAGAGAGAAAGAATTAATATTTATTGAAAAATACTTACCAATAGATAAACAGAAAAATATTTTTTTTTGTTTTTTTGCATTCACCTATATACATATATGTGTTTCACATGAAAAAACTGAATATTCAATTGAGTAGACACTTCACATTTATTTTTACCGCACTGTTTTTATCCATTCTATTTTGTTTTCAAGGTTACGCACAAAAAAAAGCTAGAAAACCAAAAAATAGGATCAAGATTAATGGGGTCGTAAAAGATGCTAGAACAAAGGAGGTTATCCCTTTTGTAAACATGATGATCAAAGGCAAAATGACAGGTACAACAACGGACCTGGATGGAAATTTCTTATTAACTAATTTATCAACTAAAGATACAATACTAGTATCTGCAATAGGCTATGATAAGAGGGAGCTTATTGTAAAATACATGTTTGGTAAATACATTGGTAAGAAGTTTATAATAAAGCTAACACCTGATGTTACAGAACTTTCTGAGGTGAAGATATTACCAAGAGAGAACCCGGCTTTCCGTATTGTAAGAAATATTAGCGATAATAGGTCTAAAAACAATCCAGATAGATTTGAGAGTGCAGAGTATAATACTTATACAAAAATGACTGCCACCTTAACAAATCTTTCTAAGATTATTAGAAAAAACCCTCTGTTTAAGAATCATCCTGGTGTATTCATCCAGAGTAAAGATTCAACAAAGTCAGACCAATTACCTATTCTTTTTATGGAAAGAATAACCCATGATGTCAAACAAAAGAATCCTTATATTGACTATTCTAAAGAGTTAGATCAGAAAAAGCGAGCGATTGGATTTCTTGAAGAAGCAGATATCAGTGGTTATGCGGAACAGATGACTGCAAGGGTCAATTTCTACGATCGCTTTATCGAACTTTTTGGAAAATCTTTTGCAAGTCCTGTACGCAAAAGAGGTCTGATGTACTATCGTTATCTAATCACGGATAGTCTATTTACCGATGATGGATGGGAGTATACAGTCTCCTTTAGACCAAAAAATAAGCTTGAGGCTCTTTTTACAGGACACTTTAAGGTAAGAGAAGATTCGTGGGCATTAATGGAAATTGAAGCGAAATTACCTGATGAAGCACAGATTAACTTTGTAAATAAACTACAGTTTAAGCAAAAGTTCCAATTTATAAATGATTCTACTCTATTTTGGAAAAATAATGTGATTGAAGCGGATTTCGAGTTCTTAGATGAAGAGAAGAATTTCCTTGCTCCCAAAGAGAAGGTACACTTGAAGCAACTTAGTGATTATAGCAATGTGAAGATACATTATAATAAACTAAATCCTGGAGAGGCTGGAAATGATTTTAAGACGGTAAAGGCAGTACCACACAAAACAGATATTTCCTTTGATCACTTCAGGCCAGAAGAGTTAGACGAAGTAGAATTACAAGTGACGGAGGCATTAGATTCTTTAAACAATCATTGGGCTGTTAAATTAGGAGATGCAATCACAAAGATGGTGGTTACGGGGTATGTAGAAGGAAAATATGTTGACTACGGACCCTATACAGATTGGCTCATGAAGAACAAAGTGGAAGGACTTAGAATAAATGCCAATGTTAGAACTAGTGAGGGGTTGATTAAAAACACAGAACTTACTGGTCAAGTTGGATACGGTTTTAAAGACAATGACTTTAAGTATACATTTGGTGCAAAATATAGAACAAGCAAGGATCACTGGAGATTTCTTACCTTTAAGTACCGAGATGATTTTAGTAAAGTTGGTGACAACGGGAGTATAAAAATGCTAAGAGAAAATACAGAGAATACAGGAGAACAGAGTCTACTATATTCACTCATTGCAAGAAAAGATATCGATAAATTAGTAAGAGATCAGTCTGTTTCTGTTGGCCTGATTCATGAGTGGAAAGAGGGGGTAACATCGACATTAGATCTATCCCATCATAAAGTATATTCAGGGATGTATATTCCATTTGAACAAAATGGAGTACCTGTTTCCTATTATAAAAACAACGAAGTATCCTTAACAACAAGGTTTAGCTGGGATGAGAAGTTGGATCAAACCTACTTTAGAAGATACTACGTTGGGTCGTTGTATCCCATTATTAATGTAAAACTTACTGCAGGTAACTACGATATTGATTCTGACAAAGGAAACTATTATAAAGTGAGGGCAACATGGAAACATAAGTTCAATATTGGTCTTACAAAACTAAAGTATGTAGCAGAAGCGGGGTATCAATTTGGAAAAGTTCCTTTCACGCTGCTTGAAGTACACCGTGCAAATCAAACGTATGGTCTTGCTAGATATAACTATAACACCATGAATGACATGGAGTTTGCTAGTACTCAGTTTGCTAGTCTATTCTTAGACTATAATCTAAATGGATTGGTTTTTAAACACATTCCTCTGATCAAAAGGTGGGACTGGAGAGAGTCATTCTCTGCAAAAATTCTTCAAGGACGATTAGATAAGAACCAGATTGTAGGTCTTGACATGCCAACATACATGCATTCATTAGATAACAAACCATTTATTGAGTTTGGTGCGGGTATTAGTAACATCTTTCAATTCCTTAGAATTGAAACAATTTATAGAGCGACACATCAATTGGAGGTCAGTAAGGATAACTTCGGTTTCCGATTTAGAGCCGAAATTACCTTCTAATAATAAAATATTTCAGGATATGAACTAAAATTCATATCCTGAATCTTATTGAATTTACAAGTAATTCAGTTCCACTTCCCCATAAGATCAGCCTGATCTAGTAGGATTTCAAAAGACTCCTTTAGAACTCCTAGTTTACACAAATACACTCACTCTCTATCTACTGGGACACAAAACATTGAACACAGAATACAGTCTCTAAATGAGGTATTTATCTTGTTTTTTTAGTATCTTAAGACATCCACTTACAGAAATTCAAAACAGGATAACCTATGAAAGAGAAAGTGAAAGGTTTGCTAAAAAAAAGTACTCTTTTAGAAGTAAAAGAGCCTGAAAGTCAATGTATCAATGGGCCAATTGAATCATACTTTGGAGGAGTGCCTTATATGGGTGAGTCGTTTGAATGGCCTTACTCTGAAGATGGCGATCCATTGGTATTTGTTTTACAGGTAGTAAAGACCGAAGAGAATGTATTACCAAAAGGTGCAGAATTAATTCAGTTCTTTCTGAATACCAAAAGTATTAGTTCCATGAGAAACTCCGTCTGTATATATTTAAGCACAGATATAAGCAAATCAGAATGGTACTATCAAGAGGTTCCCAAAGAGGTCAAGATACATCCATTTTGTCCAATTCAATCTCATCCAATACTATCATTACCTGATTGGGAAACCATTCATCGATACTATGAAGCGCAATATGATGAGACCTTGGAGCTAGACAAAGAGGAGTATGATAGCATATGTAGAGATTTGGGGGTTACCACTAAGATGGCATCTCAACTAGGAGGCTATCCTCAATGGTTGCAAGGAGATGAAGCACCCGAAAATACAGATTTGTTGTTACAAATCGACTCAGAAGAGTATCCTGAGTTTCATTGGGTAGATATGGGGTTGATCTATCTATTCCTAGATCATGACCAAGAACACATTCACTCTAGGCTTCAATTCATGTAACTCAGAAATCCTCAAAGAGTACAATGAGGCTAGATTATCCCATATTCTAGGTTTTATCTGTGACATTTGTCACAGATAAACCATGTAATTGATACACAGAGAACTAAGAGTACTCATAAATTTTGAATAGAACTTAACACACCCTATATTTGCTGTCGTCAAACAAATTATTCTTATATAGAAAATGAAGTACCTTATTATTGGAGGTGTTGCAGGTGGAGCAACTACAGCAGCACGATTAAGAAGAGTTGATGAAAAAAGTGAAATCATCATGTTGGAAAAAGGACCGCACATCTCCTATGCGAACTGCGGACTTCCATACTATATTGGTGGTGTCATCAAAGATAGAAGCAAATTACTAGTTCAAACACCTGAGAGTTTTGGAAAAAGGTTTAATATTGACGTTAGAATTTATTCGGAGGCGATCGAAATTGATAGTGAGCAAAAAAACGTCACTGTTCTAAACCATCAAACAGAAGAGAAATATACGCTTTCATACGATAAACTTGTTTTATCTCCAGGAGCAAAACCTATTGTACCTCCAATCCCAGGTATCAATAGTCCTAAAATATTAACCCTACGAAATGTAGTGGATACAGATAGAATTAAAGAATTTGTTGATAAAGTAGCTCCTAAAAAAGCCGTCGTTATTGGCGCTGGTTTTATAGGGCTTGAAATGGCTGAAAACCTCCATCATAGAGGTATCCATGTTTCTGTTGTAGAGGCAGCACCACAGGTGATGAACATGATTGACCCAGAGATGGCTTCGGTAATTCACCAACATTTTAAGGAGCAAGAGGTAGGTCTTATCCTAAATGATGCCGTTACTTCATTCGAAGAGATAAACAATGAGGTACACATCACACTGAAAAGTGGACGCAAATTGGTTGCTGATTTAGCAATATTGTCTATTGGGGTTCGACCTGATACCACTTTAGCCCAAAAAGCTGGCATCGAGATAGGAACAACAGGAGGAGTTAAGGTAGACCAATATCTAGAAACTTCGAAAAAAGATATCTACGCTCTTGGGGATAGCATGGAGTTTCCACACCCTATTACCAACAAACCGACTATCGCTTATCTTGCAGGTCCTGCAAACAAACAGGGAAGATTGCTTGCCGATAATATAGTTTATGGACACAATAGAGCATATAAAGGAGCCATAGGTACTGCCATAGCTAAAGTATTCGATCTTACAGTTGCAACTACTGGATTAAGTGAAAAACAACTTGTTAAAGAGGGTATCGACTATAAGGTTTCCATCACGATCAATGGTTCTCATGCTGGGTACTATCCTGGTGCAACACAGATGACGACTAAAATTGTATTCTCTCCTAAGGATGGTAAAATATATGGTGCTCAAATTGTAGGTGAAAAAGGGGTTGACAAACGCATGGATATGCTTGCAACCATTATTGGTATGAGAGGAAACATATACGATCTGCAAGAGATTGAACATGCATATGCTCCACCATTCTCTTCTGCAAAAGATCCTGTAAACCAAGTAGCATTTAATGCGGAGAATATATTAAAAGGGTTATCTAATCATATTTCTCCATATGATATGAACAATCGAAATGAGGAGGTCTTTGTTTTGGATGTACGTACCCCTATGGAGTTTGAGCTTGGACATATCAAAGGAGCAACCCAAGTTGAAGTAGACGAACTTCGAAATAATCTTGACCGTATCCCTAAAGACAAGACTATCTTCCTATACTGTGGAATTGGACTACGTGGATATGTTGCGACTCGAATCCTTCTTCAAGAGGGTTATAAACATGTTTATAACCTATCGGGAGGATACAAATTGTATCAGTCAGCCACTGATAATCAAGAGAATCCAATCTTAATAGAGAATCCAAACAACAACAATCTGGAAAGTAAAGTAAATAAGACAGATAATATGCACACTGTTGACGCGACAGGATTACAATGCCCTGGACCAATCGCATTGTTAAAAGAAGAGATGGATAAAATTTCTACCAATGCAGTGATGGAAATTACTGCCACAGATATGGGATTTTATCGTGATGTGGAGAGCTGGTGTAATGTGACAGGAAACACATTGATCCAGAAAGAGAAGAAAGAGGGAGTCATCACAGCGCAAATCATGAAGAGTGCGAATAATGATGGTTTCTCTGTAACCTCTAATGGAGATGACAAAACAATCGTTATTTTTAGTGATGATCTTGATAAAGCATTGGCAAGCTTTGTTATTGCAAATGGTGCTGCTGCAATGGGTAAGAAAGTAACCATGTTCTTTACATTTTGGGGATTAAATGTGATAAAAAGTCCTAAAGCCCCTAAAGTAAAGAAAGATCTTATGGGACGTATGTTTGGATTTATGATGCCTAAGAGTTCGAAGGCGCTTCAGTTATCTAAGATGAGCATGATGGGAATGGGTTCTAAGATGATGAGATACCGTATGGCTTCTAAGAAAGTGGATGCACTCGAAACGATGATTGGTAAAGCAAAACTTGCTGGAGTTACCCTTATCGGATGTCAAATGAGTATGGATGTAATGGGCGTAGATGCAAAAGAGTTTATTTCTGGTGTCGAAGTAGGGGGAGTAGCAAACTACCTTGAAGCAGCAGAGAATGCAAATGTCAACCTATTTATATAATCTATGATATTCATTTTATCTATGTAATCTTACAGGATAAATAATACAATTTTATAAAGCAGAAAGGAGGAAATATTTCCTCCTTTCTGCTTTATAAACCTAAAATAATAGTGAGTATTTAAAGCAACTGATAAACAATAAAATATCGATGATGTAGTGGATACATTCTCTTTCTAATTCATCTACAGTCCCTTTAATTATTTAGAAATACTGCCTTCGTTAATAGACAAATACAGGGCTTGTTCATGAAATTTAAGCAGCGAAGACATCGTGTATTTTATCAGTATTGTGCACAAGTTCTTCTCTTAAAATATTTAAGTTGTTGTAACTATTTATTTCCATTAACTTACTGCATATAAATAACATAATAGAGGATATCGATTTTTGCAATCCATGATCTAAAGACTTTAATTTGTCTTCTCCAAAATTAACATCACGAATACGATTCATTATTTCTATTTTCCAATGACCTCTAATAGCTCCAGCAATTTCATCGATTTTCCCATTATAATTTGTGATATAATATCGTGTTTCTGTACTCCTTTTATCTCTCTTTACATTATAACTCTCTCTTGTCACTTTAATCATATTACATATGCCACTATTACACCATCTAGGATCTAACATTTCTGTATTTATTGGGTATATTTCGTACTTCCTAGAGTCTATTCTTCCATGTGACTTGTCTATTTCTGTCATCACATCATCTACTTTTATATGATTGGATGTATGTACTAAGTCATCCTTTAATTTCTGCTGATTGGACTTTATTTGAGTTAAATAGAATCGACTATTTTGGTGAATATTAGACAACAGATTTTCTGAATTATGCATTGCATCTAGTGTTACCTTTGCCTTCTCTGGCAACTCAAGAATATGATCATAAACAATGTTCTTTTCACTCTCTTTTGTTCCATCATAAAAGCCTAATAACTGCTGTATATTTGTGTTATGACCAATAGAATAAACAATACTTAACCCTCTCTTTTTATTGCTTTTAGAATCTATACTTCCTCGAAGTTCCTTCCCATCAATAGATATCCATTCTGTAGAAGAGTATACTTCATCACAAATTGTCAAAAAGGAATCATAATCAAATTCAGATAGGATTCTTGTTAACTGAACTCGACTTATACAACTGTCGATATCTTTATGCAAACAGATACATAGTTTCTCGTAATGACGAACCATATTGCGATGAATTTTATTCATACTTAGATGACCATAACTTGTCAGAATTGAGATAATAAAAAGAGTGATAACAAAAGCCAATTCGTGCTTAAGTCCTACATGACTCCTATTATCTACCAATTTGACTTGTAATTTCTCATAAAATCTTCTAATTTCGGCACTTGAAAGGTCGTTATCCATAATTTATATCTGTTTTTACAAATCCAAATATAATATGAATAGTCGACCTTTTCTCATATAAATAATTCATGAACAAGCCCTGAATCTAGATATATACTTCGAGGAAGTTACTTTGAGAATAAACAGCTTATAAAAGAGATGTTCTTTATTCTTCTTATTGCAATTGTGTTACTCTATTTTATACTAGCCGCCCAGTTCGAATCCTTAGTTCAACCTCTCTTGGTATTGATAGAGATACCTATTGACCTAACAGCAGTTTTAGTTGTTTTGTATTTAGGTGGTAGCTCAATCAACTTGATGAGTATGATTGGTATGGTGGTTATGTCTGGAATTATTATCAACGATTCGATTTTGAAGATAGATACAATTAATCGTCTTCGTCATGAAGGTTATGGCTTGGACGATGCCATACACGAAGCGGGTCTAAGACGTATAAAACCAATAGTCATGACGAGCCTTACAACCATTTTAGCGATGATTCCTTTCCTTTTTGGAGGAAGCTTAGGCACTATATTGCAAAAACCATTAGCCATTGTGATTATAGCAGGAATGATTTATGGAACTTTCATAAGCCTTTTTCTTATACCTATTTTATACAGACAACTTTACAAATAATAGGAAGAAAAATATCATCATTTCAATCTATTGGAAAGACTATTATTGACACTAGAATAGGTGTATACAAAAACACAGTAGGCGATTATAGAAGTAATATAAGGATAATTAAATGGTTCAAGATGGAATTGAATCATTTTAATATAGGAAAGATCACACTAGTTTATTGGTCACGTAAGTCACTACATAGCAGATTATGTATAAATAACAGGGAGATATACTCCATCCTTAAGAAATAGTGAAACTTATTTTTTGCACCCTATATTTTTCTTCATGAACAAATTATGGCGTTAATATAGAGCATTGGGGTTATGGTTTAAACTCAAAGTTAAAGATAATAGAGGGGAATATATCAGGGCAAATGTTATGAAAAAGACAAACAGTATACCGTAACAATAATTAATATAAGCACATATTAGATCAGTAATTGTCTGTGATAACACTTTGTTAATAAGGTATAGTTTCTCATAAAACATCTATTTTATAACATATTCGATCTTAAACTAGATCTGTTTTAAATTAAAAAATCAAGTATATAATATTAACATTTAATTCAATTAGCTAAAAAGCATTGAATTTATAGGTGCTATTTATTACTTTTGCTTATCAAACAACAACACACATAATATCATTTGGTAATATGAAGCATAATTCGAAAACAATCTTGGAGCTAATTTTTGAACTAAAGTCTAAGTGTACAGAAATAGATACCGAGATTATGAAAAAAATGAACCTATCCCAATCTGAACTCCAGTTCTTCACAATATTGAAGCAATGTAATAATATTACAAGCTCCGAGTTAGGGAAAAAAATGAACCTATCACCATCAAGAGTGAGCAGGATCGTTGATCGATTGGTTTCAAATGATTTTTTAGAAAGAGCTACTTCCTCAATAGACAGAAGAGCAATCACACTAAAATTAACATTTAAAGGAGATAATATCGCCAAAGAGATCGATAATGTTCGAAATAGTTGTAATGATCTTATTGAAGATGCACTTACATCTGAAGAACTAGAAGCATTTTCATCCTCTTTAAATAAGATAGTAGAAGTAAATCCTTAAGGAGAATAAAAAAAGATCCAATTGTAAAATAACACGATTGGATCTTTTTCATTATTCAATGATAAATTTTATATCACCATTATTTTCATGGAGACAGAAGATACTACCTTCATTTTCTGTATTTCAAAATTAGCACTTTTATAGTTTGGTCCAGATGATTTCATTTCAATAGCATCTGCTGCCATATAATTAACTCGAGCAGCCCTTGCATATGTGTTGCTATAGTTATTTACATTCACATTCATAATTCTGACAAATTTAAGACCAAGCGCATTAATAATCATCGTTCCCTTTTCTTTAGCCTTCACTGCTGCTTTAACCGCCAGTTGATTCCTAATCTCATCTAAGTTTCCATAATCGTAACGACCAAGAGATGCTGTTAGGTACTTCATCTGAGAAAACTCTAAGAATAGATTGTCAAGAATAGTAAAGTCTGTTACTTCCAATTCATATTTTCTCGTTTCAGAAACACCTATTTGAGATTTTCTTTTGGTTACCATCTTGTTATCCACAGAAACAACTTTAAGGTTTTTTCTAGGAATATCATATGCATCCAATAACTTAATACACTCATCCTCCATTACCTGAATTGGCTTTCCATCCTTCATCTTTGGTAATTTAACCAACTCGAGGTTAATAAATACCTTCTTTGGGAGAACCAACTCTTCAGCATCACTACTTACATCAATAGTACCGCAATCATTATCATCGTGACTAGAGTTACTTGCATAAGTAAAGGACACAGAAAACAGAACTAGAGATAAAACTAATAATATTCTATTCTTCATAAGAATTCAATTTTAAATTAAAGGATCACAACACAACACTTGTTTTAATCATAAAACAAACTTTATGCCACAAATAGCTTTTCAATGGAGATGCACATTTAATTAAGTCCCCAAATGCGATTAAAATATACTATAGCCCCTTTTTTTAATTCCCCTATTTTCTGTACCTCAGTCCATTCTGCGACAATATTAGGCTCCTTAAACACTGGCCAACCATCACGATCGGTTGTCACCTTGGTTATTCGATTCATTTCACATAATAGAGTAGCAGTTCCCAAGTAGATAAGATTTAACTTCTCCTCTTTAGTGTACTCTTTAAATCCCCATCCACGTTCACGAATACCTATTAACATAAATACGCCATTTTCGTCAAGGTCTAGTCGAAACATCTCACCCAAACGAAAACATAACTGCGTCCAATTCTGTATCTTCTTTTTTGATTCTGTCATAATTTTCTTGTTTAAACATATTACTTCGTGATAAACAACAAGAGACAAAAATATCCTTTTTAAACATAGAAATAGTCAATCTTTTCAATGTTTTGTTTTTCAATATATCTAAATGTATAAAAAAACGTCAGTATAGTCTCAGAAAGAAAAAAGATATAAACAAAAGTTGTACATTTGTAGTATCAATTAGAGTCTAATTTCTCACAATTTATTGAAAAGAGAAAAGGTCATAAATACAATTAAACTGTAAAAATCAGTCTCCATCAATTCATTATAAATTTGATATTTTTATTCAATATTATAGTGAAAATAAGGAGAGTTATTGCAAAATATATCGTAGGATGAAAAGAACATTGATCAAAGAAATCCTTCTTTCGGGAGAAGCTGGTACCGAAGTAAATATTAAAGGATGGGTAAGAACCAAAAGAGGTAGCAAAAGTGTAAACTTCATTGCAATGAATGATGGTACTTGCTTGGGTAATTTACAGGTAGTAGCAGACGTTGCTTCTTTTGACGAAGATACATTAAAAGACACCACTACAGGTGCTGCTCTATCTGTAACAGGTAAATTGGTAGCATCACAAGGTAGCGGACAGTCTGTAGAAATTCAAGCAGAGAAAATCGAGGTTCTAGGAACTGCTGATCCAGAGAAGTATCCTATCCAGCCAAAGAAACATACTCTTGAGTTTTTGCGTGAAAATGCTCATCTAAGAATGCGTACGAATACATTTAGTGCAGTTTTCCGTATTCGTCATGCGATGATTTTTGCAGTACATAAATTCTTCAGCGAGAAAAACTTCTATAATATCCATACTCCAATTATCACAAGTTCTGATGCCGAGGGTGCTGGTGAAATGTTTAGAGTTACAACACTTCCTTTCGATGAGACCCCAAGAAATGAGGAGGGAGAGGTAGATTATAGCCAAGATTTCTTTGGCAAATCAACCAATCTTACTGTATCGGGACAGTTAGAAGGCGAGCTTGCTGCAATGGCTCTTGGACAAATTTATACTTTTGGACCAACTTTCCGTGCTGAGAATTCTAATACTTCTAGACACTTAGCTGAATTTTGGATGATTGAACCAGAGATGGCATTCGCCGATCTTAATGACAACATGGATCTTGCAGAAGAGTTCTTGAAGTATTTGATTCAATATGCTTTAGACAATTGTAATGAAGATCTTGAGTTCCTTGCAAAACGTCAAGAAGAAGACGAAAAGAACAAGCCGAAAGAGGAGCGAAACATGAATCTTATCGAAAAGCTTCAGTTTGTAGCAGACAACGATTTCGTTCGTTTGACATATACAGAAGCAATAGATATTCTTCGTAACTCAAAACCAAATAAGAAAGGTAAATTTAAATATCCTGTAGAAGGTTTTGGAACAGACCTTCAGAGTGAGCATGAAAGGTATTTAGTAGAGAAGAAATTTAAGAAACCTGTTATTCTTACAGACTATCCTGCAGATATCAAAGCATTCTATATGCGTGTAAACGATGATAACAAAACCGTTGCTGCTATGGATATCTTATTCCCTCAAATTGGTGAGATTGTTGGTGGATCACAACGTGAAGAGCGATTAGATGTTCTAGAAGCAAAGATGGATGAAATGGGAATCCCTAAAGAGGAGATGAGTTGGTATATTGATACTCGTCGTTTTGGAGGAGCACCACACGCTGGTTTTGGTCTTGGATTTGAAAGACTTATTTCCTTCGTTACAGGTATGGGTAATATCCGTGACGTAATACCTTTCCCACGTGCACCAAAAACATGTGAGTTCTAGTATTAAAATAACGTTATAAATTGTAAAGGTGAGATATCATATTGATATCTCACCTTTATTGTTTTCAACAATTGTGAACAACTCACAACAAGAGAAATACTTTTCTATATATAGACCTAAGGATTAACACGTTTCCCTTTCTCATATAGAGATATCTTATACAGTTTTGGCCAATATTTACCTGTCACATATAATGATTTTTCTTTTTCATTATATGCAATTCCATTCATTACATCTATCGTCTTTTTGGAAGATATTTGTGCCGAATTAGTTAGGCCCGTTAATGATATGATTGCAACCACTTCTCCTGTTTGACTATCAATTTTAACAATATCTTCAGTGGTCCAAACATTGGCATATATATACCCTTTGACGTACTCTAACTCATTCAAATAAGTAAATTCTCTAGAGTTCGAGAATACTTCAATACGCTTTGTCTCTTTAAAAGTAGAAGGATCAACAAAATAGAGTACAGAAGAGCCATCGCTCATAATCAAAGATTCTCCATCATTAGTTAACCCCCATCCCTCCTTGTTTGGAAAAGTAAACTCCTTAATCTTCTTCATATCAGAATCACGATAGACAAAAGCCTTCTGTTTTTTGTAAGTCAACTGATATAGATTACCATTTAACAATGTAACTCCCTCTCCAAAATACTCTTTATCCAAGGAGACAGAGTCTACCACTTTGTTCGTAGTAAGGTCTATTTTATAGATACCAGAAGTACCATGTTCCCCAGTACTTTCATACAAAAGACCGTTATTAAACTCTAATCCCTCAGTAAAATGGCTTTGATAATGAGTAAAAGTTTTTTCCACTTTATACTCTATCTCTTGAGGTTTCTTAGAAGAAAATAGAACAATCTCTTTGTTTGTCACACCTAATTTACCATTATCCTTTAAAGCCTCTATTGTCACTCTATTACGTCCTAGACGTAAAGATTCTAGAGGTAACTTTATTTGACAATCAAAATTTTTCAACTCTTCTAACTTTTTCCCATTCAACAGGAGTGTAGCTTTTGTTACTTTTCCTCCTTTAGGGAGGACTTTAATACGAACAAAAATATCACTTCCTAAAATAGCCTGTTTTTTCATCTTTACCACTGGTACAGGTTTTCTTGTATTTGATGTTGTTTTACATGAAGTAAAACCACTCCACAAGAGAAAAAGAAATAGTGCGAAATATTGTATTCTTATGTATCTCATCCGAATTTTCTAATAAGTTTCATCATTGAATGTCATAAAGATAAAAAAGGTGTGACGTATTTAAAAAATATGATTTCCTTTATTTCTTTTGATATAAAGGAAATTTAAAAGTTACTTTTGTGCTTTGTTCAAGTAATCTTATTGATATCTAAATATATGAGTACCATTAAACGATTGGCTGGTCAAACAGTGATTTATGGATTAAGTTCCATACTTCCTAGGTTTCTAAACTACTTTCTTGCACTATTTTACACAAGAATTTTTCTACCAGCTTCATTGGGGGAGATAACCAATATGTTTGCTTGGGTGGCCATCCTAATGGCATTACTTACTTATGGAATGGAGACCGCTTTTTTTCGTTATTCTTCAAAGGATAAGAAGAATCAAGTTACAGTATTCACCACTTCATTTGTTACACTTATAATGACCTCATCCGTATTCTTTGTATTGGTCACACTATTTAATGTACCTATTGCAAACTATTATGGATATCAAAACGCAGAACAATATGTTAGATGGTTATCTTATATTTTAGTATTTGATACCCTCGCAACGATCCCTTTTGCAAAATTAAGATTAGAAGGCAGACCCGTCAAGTTTATGATCATTAAATTATTGAATGTGATCATAAATATCTTTTTTAATCTGTTCTTTCTTGTGTTATGCCCTTGGCTTACAACAAACCATCCAGACAACATTCTCCTTCAACTTTACAGTGAAAACATAGGGATAGGCTATGTACTGATTTCTAATGTAATAGCATCCCTATTCACATTGATCGTTCTTATTCCTGAGATGCAAGTTTCATTAAAACAATATAATACAGCCTTACTAAAAAAATTATTGATCTATGGATTGCCAATTTTAGTAGTCTCTTTTGCAGGCATGATAAATCAGAATATCGACAAGATATTATTCCCTAAACTGTTTAAACCATATGAATCGGCAATGTTCCAATTAGGGATATATGGAGCAAACACCAAGCTAGCAGTCATTATGACTCTATTTGTACAAGCATTTAGGTATGCTTTTGAACCATTCTTTTTTGCAAGACAGAAAGAGACTAATGATAAAAAGATATATGCAGATATCCTTACCTATTTTGTCATTTTCTGTCTTTGTGTATTTTTAGGAATCACATTATATATCGACCAAATAAAGATTATTATCGATCCCAACTATTACGATGGGTTGCATGTCGTTCCATACATATTAATCGCAAACATGTTTCTTGGAATCTACTATAATTTATCTATTTGGTATAAATTAACAGATAAGACCTATTATGGGGCATACTTTTCAGTAGGAGGTGCTATCATCACGATAATTATCAATATTCTCTTTCTATCAAAATATGGATATGTAGCTTCTGCAATAGCACAGGTCGTGTGTTTTGGTGCCATGGTTATTGCGAGTTATTACTTTATGAGAAAGAGCTATCCTATAGATTATCCTGTAAATAGAATCATCATTACAATGATTTTTGCATTTGTTCTATATTTTTGTGGGAAGCATTTACCTTCTGAGACAAGCTTCATAGGATTTGTTCTTAGAGGATTTACTATCTTAGTATTCCTAATTGTAGTTCTCTATCCTGAATTAAAAACATTTTTATTGAAACAAAAAGGTAAGTAGTTTGTGCCATATCTGATATTGGCATGATATATGTTTTATTGTAAACGCAAAAAATAAATATATGACAACGGTTAAAATAATTAATAAATCGAATAATTCACTTCCAGAATACGGAACTGCTAGTGCTGCAGGAATGGATCTTAGAGCAAATCTTGAATCTCCGATCACTTTAGCCCCTCTTCAAAGAACTTTGGTACCAACTGGTTTGTTTATTGAGTTACCAGTGGGATTTGAAGCACAAGTTCGTCCTCGAAGTGGATTAGCGATCAAACATGGGATTTCTGTTCTAAATAGTCCTGGTACTATCGATGCCGATTATAGAGGAGAGATTTCAATTATTTTAGCAAACCTTTCTAATGAATCATTTGTAATTGAAAATGGTGAGAGAATTGCTCAGATGGTCGTTGCAAAACATGAAGTGGTAAAATGGGAAGAGGTTGAAATACTTAACGAAACGGATAGAGGTGAAGGGGGTTTTGGACACACTGGTAAAAAATAATTTCACAGATACTCCTACCGAAAAATAATTTGAATATGAATAAGATACAACAAATAGTCTTTGGTGCAACCTTTATGCTTGGGCTTATCTCTTGTAGCACAAACAAGGGGATAACCTCTTCAAAGAAAGTTGACACAAAAAAAACACAGATTGAAACAAAGCTCTCTGAAGAGATGAGCTTACAGTTTGAATATCTGTTTATTGAAGGACTTAAACAAAGAATGCTTGGTAATTTTGAAGGTGCAACAGCCCTATTTTCAAAATGCCTAGAAATTGATCCTAAGTCCGCAGTATCTATGTATGAATTAGCAACAATACATATTGCTAAAAAAGACATTACGAGTGCACTAGGACTTCTTGAAAAAGCTTATAAACTAGAGCCAGGCAATGATAGCTATGCAATGCTCCTTGCACAAGTATACGAGCAAAGAAAGCGTTATGACTTGGCTGCTGACATATATGAACAACTTGTTGAAAAGTATCCAAGCAATATCGATTATATCTATAGAAATGCTGCACTTTACACCTCTTCAAATCAATATGAGGCTGCTTTGGATATGTATAATAAGCTAGAGAAAGAGATGGGACTTAATGAGAGAATATCTGTAGCCAAAGAGCAGATATATCTTGCAATTAAGAAGCCTAAGAAGGCTCGTCAAGAGATACAACGACTTATTGATAGTAATCCTACAGAGACCAAATATTATGGTCTTATGGCGGACTTATACCTTAAAGAAAATAACAGAGAAAAAGCACTTGAGTATTACAATAAGGTACTTGAAATAGATCCTAAAGATGGATTTGTTCATATCTCTCTTGCCAACTACTACAGAGAAGGAAAAGACAACAAAAAAGCCCTTTTTCATATCAAAGAAGCAATGAGAAGTACCACATTGGATATCAATACAAAGATCCAAATGTTTCTTCTTATAACCTCTACAAAGAATAATTTTGGCATTAGTGACAAAGTGAAAGAATCTATTCTTGAGGATATGATTGCTGCAAATCCTAGCGAAAGCAAACCACATGCTCTATATGCCGAATATCTGATACAACAAGAGAAATATAAGAAAGCAGATGAGCAGTTTCGTTTTGCAATAGATCTTGAAGGATCAAACTATATATATTGGGAAAGAATCATCATGATTGACAACCAATTACTAGATTGGGATAAGATGAAAGTCGACAGTGATGAAGCGATAAAGAGATTTCCTGATCAACCTCTTCTTTATGTCTTTAAGTCTCTAACATTTCTTCAAGACAAAATGTATAAAGAGATGATCCCTCTTCTAGAAAAAGCAGAATCAATCTCGACGGTGAGTAAATCAACCCTTTCTCAAATCTATACTTATAAGGCAGAAGCTCTTTATAACCTAAAGAAATACGAAGAAGCATGGAAGGCATTTGATAAAGTCATTGAAATTGATCCAACCAATTATATGGCAATGAATAACTATGCTTATTACCTCTCTTTAAAAAATGAACAGCTAGAGAAAGCAGAAAGGTTAGGAGGATTGGTTGTGGAGAAAAACCCTGATAATCCAACTTATCTAGATACTTATGCATGGGTTCTTTTTATCAAGAAGGATTACCGATTGGCGAAATTCTATATGAATATGGCGATAGAAAATAATAAGGATAAAAACCCTACATTATTCGATCACTATGGAGATATTCTTTACTTCCTAGGAGATATTGAGAAAGCTGTACAGAATTGGGAAAAAGCTAAAGATGGAGGTGTTGATTCTCCAATATTAGAAAAGAAAATTAAAGATAAGAAATACTACAAAGAGTAGTATTTCTTATCTATTTTGTGAATGAATATTATTAGTATCGTTGTGTCAAAGTTTTTGAATTCAAAAATATATCTGTTTGTTATCTTGTTATCAGTTCTTAGTAGTTGTCGTTCTACTAAAGAGTTGATGGTTACAGATCTTTCTTCCAATAGTAACAATACAGAGTTAAAGAAGATGAGCACTTCTCGTCTTATGAGAAATGTAAGAAATAACGAGAGTTATTATGAAACATATGGTGCAAAGAAAGCTCTAATAGATTTTAATTATAAAGGGAATAAGAATGCAATCTCCGCTTCTTTTAAATCCAAGAAAGACAGTGTAATAATCATTACTGCACAAAAAGGGATCTTTCCTGTTGGTAAGTTGCTAGCAACTGAAGACACGATTATCGTTGTGAATGTACTTGGTAGAGAAACAATACACGCTAACTTTGAGAAGGTAGAGAAGGTCATTGGAGTCACAGTATCTTTAGAAAAGCTTGAAAATATTTTTTCAGGAAACCCTTTTACTCTTCAAGAAGATATCAAAGGAAGGATACTACGAAAATACAAGAGCTATACAGAAGGTGGTTACTATGTACTAAGTTCGATAAAAAATAACACAACAAAGAGAGAAAAGAACAATAAAAGAAAGAAAAAGATAGTTGTTAAAAAAGACTTTAAAGTTTACGCAGGGAATAATAGAATCGAAGAACGTCTTTATTTCGAACCAACGCACTTCAAGTTAAAGAAAGTTGTTTATAAGAATCTAGACACTCATGTCTCTACCAATATCAACATTGATAAATATGTCAACATTGATAATTCATTCTTTCCTTCTGTCGTAACAATTTCTTCATTTAAGAATAGTACCCCTATTTTTAACATGAGAATACGTCTATTTAAGATTTGGAAAGACAAAGAAAGCTCATTTAAATTTTCGGTTCCAACATCATACACGAACAAAGTATTAAAGTAACTATGCGAAATAACCCTCTTCTTGGATTTATAATATGGTCATTGTTACTATTAGTATCTAGTAGAACAAATGCCCAAGACGTAAGAACAATCAAAGAGAACAAATCAAAGATTGTAAGAGAGTTAAAGACTACACAAAAAATGCTTTTAAAAGCACAAAATGATGCAAGTACTTCGCTTATACAACTTAAACTACTCAATAATAGAATTGAAAAAAGACAAGTTCTGTTAACGGAATACAATAAGAAGATAAGCTTATACAACGAGTTTATCTCTGATCATAGGTTTGTTGTCAACTCACTTAAAGAAGATATTTCTCAAACTAAAAGTGCCTATTCTGAATTTTTAAATAAAGTAGGATTAAAGAGTTTTGTTATGAAGGATCACTTTATTCCTTTTACGTTTAAAGACTTTGTTGATCTTTACAAAAAAGAGGGAGAAACAGCTCAATATCAAAGAGTCCAACTAGAGAAAATTCATCTTATCAACTCCTTATCAAGCACTCTTTCAGAAAGCATTACACTTTTCGAGAAAAAAAAGAGAGAAGTGGTGTATTTGAACAACAAAATTACTCATGAGACATCGATACTCAACAACGAACTTGAGATTGAAAACTCCTTTTACAATAGCCTAAAGAGTAAGGAAAAAGAGCTTAAAGCAATCGTTGATCAACAGAAAAATATTGCTTATAGGCTCCAGAGCGAGGTGTATGCGACGAATAGAAAAGATAGCTCATTTGATATTAACACACTAGACTATAGTTTTGAAAAACAGAAAGGAAAGCTTGGTTGGCCTGTTCAAGGAGAGATCATAGATCACTTCGGTCTTCATCGACATCCCGTGATGAAAAAACTAAAAGTCAATAACAAATGGATTACGATATCAACAAGCCCTAAAGAAAAGGTGAAATCCATATATAATGGTGTAATTACTGGAGTAATGGCAATAAAGAATGGCAGATTGTCTGTTTTTGTTAGACATGGATCCTATATCACAGTCTATTCGAACCTAAAAACTGTTTATAAAACAAAACAGCAACAGGTTAAAATAGGGGAGCCTATAGGAGAAATATACACTTCACAAGGAGAGGATCACAATTCGATTCTTAAGTTTCAAGTATGGAAGATGACCGATTGTTTAGATCCAGAATTATGGCTTAAGACATCCTCATAAATAAATAAGGGCAGCAATGATGCTGCTCTTATTTAGTCTATTGTGCACTCTCTTCAAATGTTTTGCGATAGAAGAGTAACAGTATCGCAATACCTACAGAAATTGCTGAATCAGCAATATTAAAAACAGGACTAAAAAACAGGAAATGTTGTCCTCCGATACGAGGTAACCAACTAGGGAAGTTTCCTTCTAGTAGGGGGAAATAGAGCATATCCACCACCTTTCCATGAAGGAACGTTTCATATCCACCACCTGCAGGAAACATCGTAGCTACCTGTCCAAAACTATGATCGAAAATCATCCCATAAAATGCGCAATCAATAATATTACCCATTGCACCAGCCAAAATCAATGATATTGATATTACGGCCCCATTAGGGATCCCCTTCTTAATAAGTTTATTTAGATAAACGATAATTGCTATGGATGCAATTACTCTAAAAACAGTCAAAAAAGGCTTTCCATATTTGCCTGCAAATTCGAGTCCAAAAGCCATACCATTATTCTCGACAAAATGAATCAAGAACCAATTACCAAAAACATGAAATTCATCTCCTAAAGACATATGAGTCTTCACCCATATTTTTGATACCTGGTCTATGACCAATATAAGAAAAACAACAAATATTGCGATTTTACGTTTTGACATACCTATATAATATTAAAAAAAAATCCGAGGAGTTATACCTCTCCTCGGACTCATTAGTTTATTATGAAAGACGTTACTTTCTGTTATTTTTTGCATCAATGCTTAAGGTTGCATGAGGAACAGCTAGCAATCTCTCTTTGGCAATCAGTTTACCCGTTTCTCTACAAACACCATAGGTTTTGTTTTCTATACGGATAATAGCTGCCTCAAGATGCTGAATAAACTTTTGCTGTCTTTGAGCTAATTTACCAGCCTCTTCTTTTGATAAGGTTGCTGCCCCTTCTTCTAAAACTTTAAAAGTAGGAGAAGTGTCCTGCGTGTCGTTACCATCTCTTTGGGTAATGGCATTTTTGTACAACTCATAATCATTTCTTGCCTTGTCTAATTTTTTTAGAATCACAGTTCTAAACATTTCAAGGTCTTCATCTGAGTATCTTACTTTTTCCACCATATATCTTAAAGGTTAAGAATAATTTTATGAGTTCTTAATTAGATTTGATGCACTAATTTAGTAAAATAATCCATAAAACGATACGCAACGTTTGATGCAAAGAGTAATATTACACTCGCTTAACATCAATTTTAGTAAACACTCCTGTTTCAATCTCCACCTCTTGGGCATTGTCTGAATTGACCTCATCAAGAAGCACTAATTCAGAGGCCAAAGTTTGTTTCGATATATATTCAGCAAAATTTCCTAAAGCTTTATCAAACAATTCGTGTCTTTGTATCTTCAAAATTACCTTATCTGTAACATCAAAGTCACTCTCTTTTCTAATATTCTGAATACGGTTAATAAATTCACGAGCAATACCTTCCTCTTTTAAAGGTTCAGTAACTGTGATATCAAGAGCAACAGTCAAAGCTCCTTCATTAGCAACCAACCATCCTGGAATATCTTCAGACATAATTTCTACATCCTCTAATGTCAAATCCACTTTCTGATCTTGTACAAACAACTGATAATTACCATTTGTTTCAAATGTATTAATATCATCTTGAGAAAGTGTTTGAACAGCAGCCGCAATTCCTTTCATTATCTTGCCATATTTAGGACCTAGAGTCTTAAAGTTTGGCTTGATTTTCTTCTTAATAAAACCAGAATTAGCAGCAATATATTCTACTTCTTTGATATTCACTTCCGTTAGAATAATATCCTTCACTGCTTCAAATTGAGACTCAAAATCACGATTTAGAACAGGAACCATAATCTTCTGTAGAGGTTGTCTTACTTTCAACTTCTCCTTACGACGAAGACTTAGAACCATTGAACAAACTTTCTGTGCAATCGTCATACGTTCTTCGAGCTTCTGATCAATCAAGCTATCATTTACAGAAGGATAGTTTGCAATATGAACTGAACCCTCTTGGTCTTTCTTTGTGATACTATTCAAGTCACGATACAGCTGGTCCATAAAGAAAGGAGCAATAGGTGCCGAAAGTTTCGCTATAGTAGAAAGACAAGTATAAAGAGTTTGATAAGCAGAGATCTTATCTTGATCATACTCACCACCCCAAAATCTCTTTCTACAAAGGCGTACATACCAATTCGAAAGATTTTCAGAAACAAAATCGTTTATTGCACGACCTGCTCTCGTAGGTTCATAAGCCTCAAGAGCTTCATTCACCTCTTTCACCAAGCTATTCAGAAGAGAAAGAACCCAGCGATCAATCTCTGGTCTATCAGCCATCTCAATTTCTGCTTCACTATAGGTGAATCCATCTATATTGGCATAAAGAGAGAAGAAACTGTATGTATTATAAAGAGTACCAAAGAACTTTCTACGAACTTCTTCCACTCCATTTACGTCAAACTTAAGGTTATCCCAAGGCTGAGAGTTTGTAATCATATACCATCTCAATGGATCAGAACCATATTTATCGATAGTAGTAAAAGGATCCACAGCATTACCCAAACGCTTAGACATCTTATTTCCTTTAGCATCTAATACCAACCCGTTAGAGATAATATTTTTAAATGCTACAGAATCATTGATCATCGTAGAGATAGCATGAAGGGTAAAGAACCATCCACGAGTTTGATCCACTCCTTCCGCAATAAAGTCAGCAGGATAAACCTCTCCAAAATTCTCTTTATTCTCAAAAGGATAGTGCATTTGAGCAAATGGCATAGCCCCTGAATCAAACCATACATCGATAAGGTCTGTTTCACGAATCATTTTTTTACCAGACTCAGAAACAAGAAAAATATCATCTACATAAGGACGGTGAAGATCAATATTCTCATAGTTCTCTTTTGTATACTCACCTACAATAAACTTATCGTATGGATTTTCTGACATAAAACCAGCCTCAATAGACATCTTAATTTCTGCCATCAACTCCTCTACAGATCCGATACATTTTTGTTCTGTCCCATCCTCTGTTCTCCAAATTGGAAGGGGAGTACCCCAATACCTTGATCTAGAAAGGTTCCAATCAACCAAGTTCTCCAACCAATTACCAAAACGTCCTGTACCTGTTGATTCTGGTTTCCAGTTAATCGTTTTATTCAACTCAATTAAACGATCCTTTACAGCTGTTGTTTTAATAAACCAACTATCAAGTGGATAATACAAGATAGGCTTATCTGTTCTCCAACAGTGAGGATAGTTGTGAACATGTTTTTCTACTCTGAAGGCTTTATTCTCCTTTTTCAACATTACTGAGATATCCACATCCAATGTAGCATCTTTTTCAGTAAGTGTTGGGTCATAATCATTTTTCACAAAACGACCAGAGAACTCACGATATAGATTAGAGTCTACGTATTCAGCAACCCAAGCAGAATCAAGATTCTCTATAGGGAAAAGGCGACCTTGTTTATCAACCATTGGTTGTTGTTTGCCCTCTTTATCCAAAAGAAGCATAGGAGCGATACCTGCAACTTTAGCAACACGGTCATCATCGGCACCAAAAGTAGGAGCGATATGAACAATACCAGTACCATCTTCTGTCGTCACATAATCACCTAAGATCACTCTAAAAGCATCCCCTTCAGGCTTCATCCAAGGAATTAACTGCTCATAACGTATTCCTTCTAAGTCTGTACCTTTATACTCAGCAACCACCTTAAAAGGAATATTCTTAGCGCCAACTTCATAACTATCAAAGTCTAGTTCTTCATTCTTCTCAGGGAAGAATTTACGATACAAGTCTTTCGCAACCATAACAGAAATAGGAGCTCCTGTATAAGGGTTGAAAGTTTTCACTTGATAGTAAGTAATATTTGGTCCAACAGCAAGAGCTGTATTTGAAGGAAGAGTCCATGGAGTAGTAGTCCAAGCCAAGAAATAAAGAGGCTCATCTCCAAAGAAACTTTCAGACTTGTCATCACGAACAACCTTAAACTGACCAACGCAAGTTGTGTCTTTTACATCTCTATAAGTTCCTGGTTGATTCAACTCATGAGAACTTAATCCAGTTCCTGCAGCAGGAGAGAAAGGCTGAATAGTATAACCTTTATATAGTAAACCTTTGTCGAACAAAGATTTTAGAAGATTCCAAAGTGTCTCAATATATCGATTATCATAAGTAATATATGGATCATCCATATTTACCCAATATCCCATTTTATGAGTAAGATCTTCCCATAGATCAGTGTATTTCATCACTTCTCTACGACAAGCAGCATTATACTCTTCAACAGTAATTTTTTTACCGATATCTTCTTTTGTAATACCAAGAGTTTTTTCCACTCCTAATTCAACAGGAAGACCATGTGTATCCCAACCTGCTTTACGTTTCACTTGAAAACCTTTCATCGTTTTATAACGACAAATAAGATCCTTCAAAGAACGAGAAATAACGTGATGAATACCTGGTTGTCCATTTGCAGAAGGGGGGCCTTCGTAGAAAACGAAAGTAGGTTTCCCTTCTCTTGTCGACATACTTTTATGAAAAGTATCATCATTCTCCCAAAACTTTAGGACGTCTTTATTGATTTGAGAGAGATCGAAATTTTTATATTCTCGAAACTTATTACTCATGATTTATATGGTATTACCTCAATTTTTATCATTATATCTTACAAAGATATAATTTTTTTCTATCCTAACACCTTGAACAATTTGACCCATAAGCGTTTTGGATATACAAAAATAAAAATCATACCACAAATGCTAATTATTCAGCAACATATCCGTATGTCGTTTTAAAAAATCCCGTTTATAGTAGTCGTTATCCACGATGTTTCCATTCCAAACGACAATATCCAAATCAATCGTTCTAGGACCGAATTTTGGGGCAGATCGATCACGTAATAAAGTGTCTTCAATCTCTTTAAGAAAAGTGTTGAAAGCATCTTGACTAAACCACGTCTCCACAAGAAGTGCGGCATTATGAAATTTACTTTGATCCTCAATACCAATAGGATCTGTTATCTCTACTTTTGTAATGTCCAATAAACGATGCTTTAACGAAAGTAATAATATAGCACTTGGAATATTATGGTCAGGGGAAATATTAGATCCCAGTGAGATAATTACCTTATTCATGATTATTTTTCTTTAACGATAGTAACAGACACAGAATCAGCAAACCTTAAAGCAAAAGGCTTTTCCACTTCCACTTCAACCGACTCCACACGAGAATCTGATAAAACGATATCCGCAATATTATTAGTTAGTTTTTCAAGAAGTAAAAACCGATTCTCTTCAACAAACAATATAACCTGTTTGGTAATCGACTTATAGTTATATATAGAAGAGACATCATCCGATTCAAGTTTTTCATGAAAAGGCACTTGTATCTTTATATGAACATAAATATCCTGCTTCTTCTCTTGTTCTTCTTTATTAAAGCCAATATATGTTCTTAAGTGAAGTTTTTGAATACGTATTTGCATTTATTATTATTTTTAATTCAAATGTTCTCCGCCATTGCAATAGATAATCTGCCCTGTACACCACCTGTTCTCTATAAAGTATGTCAGAGTAGAGAGAATAGAAACAATTCCTGGGGATATTTGTAATGGAGTATAGAGAACCTCATTCTTAAACTGATCAGAAGAGCCATGTACAGATGGTAATATCATTCCTGGTAAGATTGCATTCACCCTAAAATTTGGAGCCAATTCTAGTGCCATCATTTTAGTCGCATCCAATAGAGACTTTTTCGATAATATATAAGACCAATATCCACTATCATTTCGAGTCACTGCCTGATCTACAATGGTAATCACCTGACCTTCGACCACTTGACCACAAAACCATTTGGTTATTAACAATGGTTGAAAAAGGTGAATACTGTAGTTATTCTGCAAAGATTCATAAGAAAGCGTTGAAAAATCATCCTTATTAAATATCGACGCATTATGTATTAATAGGTTTACAATAAGACAATTATTCGAACAGAATTGGGAGAGATCTTCCACAAAACGAGGACAACGAAGGTCTCCTTGAAATTCATAAAATTGTAAGTTTTCATATGTTTCTACGAGATCTTGTTTTAAATTATCGACCCCTTTTCTATCTGTATTGTAATGTAGAATAAGAGAGTAGCCTAGCGAAGCCAATCTTAAAGAAACTTCACGACCTATTCTTTTACTACAACCTGTAACTAAAGCAAGCTTATGCATAGCAAATTGTTTTATTATCACACATCATAATTATAAAACAATAGTGAACAAATAAAAGTTCTTTCAATCATCAATATAGGAGAGGTATAAGTGACTATTCTTTTGATAATCAAACATGTTGCAAAACACGCAATGAACATTAAATAGGAGGAGTTTTACCTTTTTTTTATCTTTTTTTCTCCAACCTTTTATTATACATTTACAATTATATCTAATTGATCCAAACAAACTAATACTATGAAGAATTATATTCACCCCCTACAAGAAGAGTATGATTTATCAACATTTACTTTTTTTAAGTCTCTATCTCCTGATGAGCTATTCTTATTAAATGATGAAAAATCTACTAGTCAGTATAAAAAAGGAGATGTCATCTATCATGAAGGTAAAAGACTTACAGGTTTTTACTGTATTATGAGTGGTGTGCTTAAGATTATAAAAACTGGTAGTGATGGTAAAGAGCAAATCATTCGTTTTGTTACCAAAGGAGATATCATTGCTTACCGATCTCTTCTCAGTAAAGAAGGAGCTTGTACTACAGCGAAAGTAATTGAGCAAGCTGTATTGGTACATGTTCCATACAACACCCTTACATCGATTCTATCTACAAACCACAAATTTGCTTTAAGTACCCTTCAAGTAGTTTGTAAAGAGTTGAAAGATGCAAATAACTATATCACAGATATTGCACACAAGACAGTGCGTGAAAGAGTTGCTGAAGTACTAATCATGTTACGCGAAAAGTTTGGTGTAGACAATAACAACATTCTACAAGTATCTCTTACAAGAGAAGAGATTGCCAATATGGTTGGAACTGCCACCGAGTCTGTTATTCGACTTCTATCAGAATTTAAACATGATAGTATCATAGAGATTAAAGGTAGAGAGATTAAATTCGTCAATCTACCGAGGCTTACCCGAATTGCTAATATGTAGGCTATCCAAAGTGACTAATCGATAAACCAACGATCTCCATAAAGATAGTTGGTTTATTTTTTTATCCCTTATCAATAAGAACCTTAGTCTATTTTTAAAGATTGTATTCTCTTTATTAGAACTGAAAAGAGAATCCTTTCGGACTCTCTTTATCATATTCAATTAAAATATACGATTAAATCGCATCTTTAGAATATTTCACGAAATCACGGTATGCTTTGGTAATATTTACCGAGTGGAACATAAGGTTCTTCGACTCCGATAAGATATTGAAAAATAACACAGAATTACGTGTATTAACCTCTTTACTCTTAATTCGTTTAATCTGAAGTTTCTCTAAAGAAGACATATACTCTACTACTTCCACTCGTGAAGAAATAAGCTCATCAATTTTATCAAATCGCTCTTCTTTCACAATATGAATCACAGCATTATAGAAATCGTTTACTCTATTAACTAGTTGAATTAACTCTTCTGTTTGAACCTCAGTAAACGGTCGATGATTGTTGCTAAGGTGTTCGTATAATGGAGTAATGATATAGTTCATTGAATGAGACAACTCCCTTAAATAGTCAACAATTTGTACATAATAGTGACCTGTCTCGACAGAATCAGCCTGTAGTCTTAGTACCACACTATTCACATTATTTTTCCACTTCTTCGTTTTTCTATCCAAATAGGAAACTTCTCCCATGACCTCCTTGATATTCTTTCGATCCTCATTCAAGAAGTTCTCAATAGAAACACTATAACCTTTAGAACTAATCAGAATAGAGTTGGTAACACGCTGCTTACTCTTCTCTAAAACCTTCGTAGTTTCCAACACTGGTTCTGAAAGATCTTCTTCTTCTTCTTCTTCCTTATCCAATTTATTACTCTTAATTGTAGACTTCACAACCAAGAAGATAGCCAAACCAAGGAAAACAAATATAAAAGCTTTACCCCCTACACTAATAGTAGCTCCGATGATAGCAGAACTTGTAAATGCTACAATAGCAGTAAGAAACCATCCTCCAATCACTGTAAATACACCTGAGATACGATAAACAGCAGACTCTCTATCCCATGCCTTATCAGACAAAGAGGTACCCATAGCTACCATAAAAGTAACATAAGTTGTAGACAATGGGAGTTTGTATGATGTACCAATAGAAATTAGAATACTCGCAACAACTAAGTTTATTGAAGCTCTAATTAAATCAAAAGAGGTCTCTTCATCACTCTTATCGACCTTGGTAAAACGTTTTCTAACACGACTCTTAATCCCTTCAGAGACAACACATCCTAACCCCTTAGATAAAGACATCGATGATCGAACAATAGCTCTTGAGGTAGCAGAAGCTTCAAATTTCTCCTCAGACTCTCCTTGATTTGATAGACTTAGAGAGGTCGCAATCACTTTCTTAGCCTTCTTTGAAGTGATCAGCGTGACAATCATGATAACACCTGCAATCAACAACATATATGTATCTGTCTTAACAGGTTTTGTTAATGCTTCCATTGTCATTGCATCGGGAGCTAAACCTGAGTCTCTCCAAGCATTAAACGATTCGAAACCAGCCAATGGTACACCAATGAAATTAACAAGGTCATTCCCAGCAAAAGCCATCGCCAAAGCAAAAGTTCCTATTAATACTACGATCTTTAAAATATTTGTCTTCTTAAAGATCATTGAGATTAACTGTAGTATAACAGTGCATACCACAAAGCAGGCAACAATAATTGTAGAAGTGTTCGACTTGATATAAGCTATATGTTCCGGAGAAATCCATGAAGCACCTTTTGCACCTTTAATCAGAATAAAGTATGTAATAAAAGACAAACAGAAGCCTCCAAATATAGAGCCATAATATTTTATTTTCTTACCATAATCAAATGAAAAAATAAGTCTTGTTATCCATTGGACAATGGCGCCAATAGAAAACGCGATCACAACAGAGAAAAGGATACCAAAAATAATAGCCAATGCTTTGTCTGTGTTGATATATTGGTTGATATCTGAGATAGACTGTCCTAGATTGGAGATCTTGACTAATGCTACAGCAACAGAAGATCCAAGCAATTCGAAAACAATAGATACGGTCGTCGAAGTAGGCAGACCAATAGAATTGAAGACATCTAAGAGAATAATATCAGTAATCATAACCGTTACAAATATGATCATTATCTCATTAAACATGAACATATTAGGGTTCATGATTCCTTTCCTTGCAACCTCCATCATTCCGCTTGAGAAAGTGGCCCCAACTAAAATTCCCACACTTGCAACAGCAAATATAACCCATTTAGGTGCAGCTTTTGAACCAATAGCAGAGTTCAAGAAGTTGACTGCATCATTACTTACACCGACAATAATATCAGAAATAGCCAATGCAAATAGAATGACAACCAACGTAATGTAAAACGTTTCCATGAATGTAATTGATTAATTTTGGTTTTTGTTTTTAACTACTGCAATAACCTCTTTTTAAATTACTCGAATGTTAATTGAGATTGATTTTTTTGTTAGAGATATCTCCATTGTTAAGTTTAGGTTAACTGCAATATTCTTATAGTTTTTTTATTGATCTTTGGATCTTATTAAATGGATGATAACTTATAAAGCAATATGAAATCCTACTCTTTAAAAAGTCTCTCTGTATACTTATCGTTAGCACTTACTCTAATTTTTGTTGTATTCCTAACAATTAATTTTGTGTACCATAGATTATGGTTTTTATGCCTTTCTGTACCGATTCTTCTTGTTGTAACTATTCTGATTGTAAACTATATCTTAAATAGTTTGGTGTATAACAAACTTAAACCCATATATAAAATCGTTAGATCCATTCCCGTATCTGACAAAAAGAGGACTCAAAATCTCACAAACTCTATTGATCTAATCAATGAAGTTCACAAAGAAGTAGAGGAGTGGTCACACTATAAAACAGAAGAGATCAAAAGACTTAGAGAACTAGAAAAATATAGAAAAGACTTTTTAGGGAATGTATCTCATGAGTTGAGAACTCCTATCTTTAATATTCAAGGATATGTTCTTACCCTTCTTGATGGAGGTATGGATGATCCAAAAATTAATAAACTTTACTTAGAGAGAACAGAAAAGAGCGTCGATAGAATGATCTCTATTGTGGATGATCTAGAGTCGATCACAAAACTTGAAGCAGGAGAGTTGAAACTAAACAAAACGAAATTTAATATTATTAAATTGGCCCAAGAGGTGTTTGATCTCGAAGAGAGAGAGGCTTGTGAAAAGAATATTAGACTTCGTTTCGGTAAAGAGTTTGATAAACCTATTCTTGTTTATGCTGATCGTATGAAAATCTTTGATGTACTTAGAAACCTTATTGGAAACGGAGTGAAGTATGGTTTCAAAGGAGGATACGTTAAAGTAGGATTCTACGATATGCTAGATCATATTATGGTAGAGATCTCTGATAATGGTACAGGGATTGAGAACGACCATGTACATAGAATCTTTGAGCGTTTTTATCGAATAGATAAAAGTAGATCACGAAAAGAGGGAGGAACAGGTTTAGGCCTTGCAATCGTGAAACATATATTAGAAGCACACGAGCAATCAATCCAAGTAAAAAGTGTTCCAGATCAAGGAACCACTTTTACATTCACCCTCGAGAAATAGATGCCCCAACTTTTATCCTTTTTTTTTATATATTTGAGTACATCCAAAACAATTATAAAATGAGCGACGAATATAGCAAATACAGCATTCTTCTTGTTGACGACGAAGAAGATATTCTTGAATTCATAAGCTACAACCTTCGTAGAGAGGGATTTAATGTTTTTACAGCTAAAAATGGTGAAGAAGCTATTGAACTAGCAGTGAAGCAGAATCCTCATCTAATTATTCTTGATGTAATGATGCCTGAAATGGATGGAATTGTTGCTTGTGAAGAGATTAGAAAGATACCATCCCTTAAGGGTTGTGTGATCGCTTTTCTTACTGCAAGAGGAGAAGACTACTCTCAAATAGCAGGCTTCGAAGCAGGAGCGGATGACTACATAACAAAACCCATTCGTCCAAAAGTATTAATAAGCCGTGTCAAAGCACTTCTAAAAAGACATGACTCTCATTCGTCAGAATTAGAGGAAGATTCTAATATTCTACGAATAAGTGATCTTATTATTGATAAAGAGAAATATCTCTTGATTAAAGACAGTAAGGAGATGATTCTTCCTAGAAAAGAGTTCGAACTTTTATCCCTTCTTGTATCAAAATCGGGGAAAGTGTTTACTAGAGAAGAGATATATAATACAGTTTGGGGAGATAATGTAATTGTTGGTGACAGAACAATTGATGTACATATTCGCAAGCTTAGAGAGAAAATTGGTAGTGATCATATCAAAACTTTAAAAGGCGTTGGATACAAATTTGTTGAATAACATATAAAACTGTCATAAGACCATCTTTTTCTTTTACTTACTTTGACATAGGGAAGAAAGATGTTGAAACTTTTATAATAATCTACTTGTTATTTATCAAAGTGGTTGACATTTCCTTAGTAAATAAAATATGCGCTATGAAAAAAAACATTTTTCTTATCATTACTTTAGCCTTGATAACTTTAGTAAGTTGTCAAGAAAAAAAAGTAAAAGAGGTTCCTAAAGAGGTTCCTGTTATTCAAGAAGTAATTAAACATGAGAAGGTTGTTGTTACAGAAAAACCGGATAACAAAGAAGCTGAGAAAATTCCTGTAAGAGGAGTAAACTTAAAAGACAGATTCTTTGTTGTTGCAGGAAGTTATAACATCTTCTCTAATGCATCAATCCTAAAAGATCAGCTTTTAAAATTAGGATACAAACCTGTTATTTTGATGCAAGATGAGAATGGTCAATTTAAAGTAACTATTGAGTCATTCCAGTCATTAAAACAAGCAGAGAAGGAGCTTACAAAGCTTACTGATAAAAGTAATATTTTAAAGCATTCTTGGATATTTAAGCGAAAAGGAAAGGTCGAAGCTTTTCATAAAGATCCTATCTAATATAAACAGAAAGAGGTTTGGAATTCGATTCAAACCTCTTTTTTTATCTTATTATACACTAAAGACGGAGATTAGATGTATCTCCATTTAAAGTACTTTTATCATAATAGATAAATAAAACTTACACCCATTTTCTGATAGTGTCCACTCCCTGCTACAGAACCTCTCGATAACATAGAATTAGAAGTGACTTCATATACCTTATAGATACCCTTTGGATACCCTTCGTTTACTCTAATAGTAACCAAAGGGTAACTAAAGGGTAACGGAAGGGTAACTAAAGTACGGCGGAGATACCTTTCTAATCATTGTAATCCTCCTCTAAATCAAGAAAAAATAGCATGAATTTCAGAAACTCAAATACCACCTCTAACTTATAATTAAATAGATGTTCGAACGGATCCGATAATAGGACAGTAGTATATCAAATATCAGTTTTCATTTCGATCTTATTCTTAGCAATAATATCGAAATGAAAATTAGAAAGAGAAGCGATTATAAACAATTAAGATATTGTTTATAACTTTCTCAAATCTCTTTTCGCAGACGTGCCACTGGGTAGCCCATCTGCTCCCTATATTTGGCAATAGTACGGCGAGCAATATTGTAATTCTTTTGCTTCAAGAAGTCCGAAAGCTTTTGATCTGTAAGAGGTTTACGTTTATCTTCCCCTTCAATACACTCCTTGAGAATTTGTTTTATTTCTCTGGTAGACACCTCTTCTCCATCCTCTTTATGCATTGCCTCAGAGAAGAAATATTTTACTTGAAACGTACCAAAATGAGTCTGAATGTACTTGCTATTAGACACTCTAGATATGGTTGAAATATCTAGTCCTGTACGATCAGAGATGTCTTTTAATATCATCGGCTTCAGTTTGGTTTCATCTCCGTCAATGAAATACTCTTTTTGATAATGAATGATAGCATTCATCACAAGAAGAAGTGTCTGTTGTCGTTGCCTTACTGCATCGATAAACCATTTGGCTGAATCAAGCTTCTGCTTTACAAAAAGTGCTGTATCTTTTTGATGAGAGTTACTCTTACCTCCAGAATTTTTGTAATCTTTAAGAATATTCGAATAAGTACTATTAACACGAAGTTCAGGAATGTTACGTTGATTAAGATTTAACACCAACTCCCCATCTGTTAACTCTAAAATAAAATCTGGAATGATCACTTGACTCGATCTCCCAATAGTATTACTATAAGAACTTCCTGGTTTTGGGTTTAGACGTAATATCTCTTGTATTGCTTGTCTGAGAAGATCATCATCAATATCCATCTTCTTAATGAGTTTCTCATAGTGTTTTTTAGAAAACTCATCAAAATGTAATTCTATTAATTCTGTAGCAGTTTCGATCACAAGATCATGATCAGACTTCCTTTTCAATTGAAGAAGCAAACACTCTCTAAGATCTGAGGCACCAACACCAGCAGGATCTAAGGTCTGAATCTTCTTTAAAACAACATTTAGTTTCTCTTCATCTGTCTGGATATTCTGCATAAATAACAGATCATCCATGATCGATTCGAGATCTCTTCTCAAATAGCCATCTTCGTCAATGTTTCCAACAATATTCTCTGCAAGTACTAATTCATCCTCTGTCAGGTCTATTAGCCCCAACTGCTCCATTAAAATCTCATGAAATGAGGCTCCTTCTGTTAGAGGCATATCTTGAGTTTTATCATCCGATGAATAGTTATTCGCTTGATATCTATAAGAGGGTAGATCCTCATCATTTAAGTAGTCATCTACAGAAAACTCCTCATTATCAACATCATTATTAGACTTAAGTTCGTTGTCGTACTCTTCATCCACCTGATCTGATGAGCTCTTTTCCAATTCTAATATAGGGTTTTCCTCTAACTCTTTCTTGATACGTTGCTCTAGTTGTAACGTAGGAAGTTCAAGTAATTTTATTACTTGTATCTGCTGAGGTGACAGCTTCTGTAGAAGCTTTTGTTGTAGACTTAACTTTTGCATATAATAATTCCCCTAGTTACGCTAAACTGAACACAAACCTTGTTATTCACTTCATATATCCTTCACATTAAAACGAAGTCATACATATAAATAGATTGTTTATTTATTTTGTTCAAGATAGAAATTATTAGGATACAGAAAAAATATTGTTCAAAGGTTTATAATCTAATCACGATATTCTTGAATTACATTCTTTTATGATGTTCAATAGAACAAGTAGAGGAGAGGATATGTCCTTCATGTGGCAATGTACAATTACAATATTCATAATAAGTTAATATTTGGAACAAGCTAGTTTTAAACATGTTTAAAACATCTCCAATTGATTATATTACAGCATGATAATGCATTCTCTTTAAATAAAAAAAGGGACAACTTTTAGAAGTTGTCCCTTTTTTTATTTAATCTTGATATTGGATATTATATGATGCCACCACTATCTCTATTGGTTTTCTTACCCATAACTTTGTCATACTCGTTCCACATAATTTCACGGTACTTTTCATTGTCAGGGTATTTCTTCACTGCCTTATATGCCTTGATAAATCTAGGATGTTTTCTATAAATAACTTGAATAGCTCTCTCTCCTGACATATACCAAACACCAATACCAATTGCCAGCCATACAAAAACACGTTTGTACACTCTTGAGATATGTACTCTTTTCTCTTTTATGAAAACAATTGTCTCTGAAATGGCAACAATCAACAAGATGGTCATACCCAAAAATACAAGCGCATTAGAACTTGTAATAAAAACCATATGTTGTCCTGCACCAGAACATGTTAAAAACAGTCCAAAACCTGCTAATAAAGACATCCTTTTAGAGATCGGATCATAGATACACGTGCTTTGATCTTTTCTTCTAAAAGAATAATCTTTGAATCGGAAAATACTCCATATAAAATAGAAGATTCCTATAAGTAAGAGTGAAACACCTTCAATTAAATAGCCATTATTGACTAACATCATTCTTAGTATAAATCCTAGAATTACACAAAATTCTAAAATTTTCTCTATTGTTCTCATTATATATAGTGTATGGTTTATCTACGACAGAATGTTTCTGTTTATTATAATTGAGTACAAATATAATAAATAGAAACAATATTATGTTTTGTAAATTATTAAAACAATCTATTTTCTTGATGGTTATCCACATTTGTTCGATCCAAGTGGGAATAAGCTAAAGAAGTCACTTCCCTTCCCCGAGGCGTTCTCTTAATAAAACCCTCTTTAATTAAGAAAGGTTCGTATACCTCTTCGATAGTACCAGCATCTTCCCCTACAGCAGTAGCAATAGTGGAGATACCAACAGGACCACCTCTAAATTTATCTATGATCGTTGCTAAAATCTTATTGTCCATTTCATCCAAACCATATTTATCAATATTGAGTGCTTCTAGGGCAAATCTTGTAATCTTCAAGTCAATAGCCCCATTACCTTTAACCATCGCAAAATCTCTAACACGACGAAGTAAGCTGTTGACAATACGTGGAGTTCCTCTACTTCTAAAAGCAATCTCATGCGCAGCGTTCTCTTCAATAGGAACATTTAGTAGGGCAGCAGAACGTACCACAATTTTAGATAGGACATCAATGTCATAATACTCTAAATGACTATTAATACCAAATCGAGCTCTTAATGGGCTGGTAAGAAGTCCTGATCTTGTAGTTGCTCCAATCAATGTAAACGGAGCTATTTCAATTTGAATAGAACGTGCACTAGGACCTTTGTCAATCATGATATCAATACGGAAATCCTCCATAGCGGAGTAAAGATACTCTTCTACGATAGGAGAGAGTCGATGAATTTCATCAATAAAAAGAACATCATGGGGTTCTAGGTTTGTTAACAAACCAGCTAGATCACCAGGTTTATCAAGCACAGGTCCGGAAGTTATTTTTAAACCAACACCTAATTCATTTGCAATAATATTCGAAAGGGTCGTTTTACCTAATCCTGGAGGTCCATGCAACAAAACATGATCTAAGGCTTCGGATCTAATTTTAGCGGCTTTCACAAAAATCTCAAGATTATCGACGATTTTCTTCTGTCCTTTAAAATCATCAAAAGATAAGGGGCGCAACGTATTGGTTAGGTCACTATCCGATTCAAAAGTATTTTCGTTTCTAAAATCAAAATTCTCGTCCATGGTGCTAAAAATATTTTTTACAAAAATAGGGCTATTTGTTCTAACTTCTCAATTTTTGACTATCAACTTATTCAACGTTATTCACTTGCTTTTTTATATCATATACATTTATTACTATTCTAGTTATTTAAAAAATTAAAGAATAAAATATAATAATAATAGGCTGTTGATCATGTGTAAAAAAGAAATTGAACTTTTTTTGTTTTTTAATGATTAACCATGAATTAACAGAGAGTATCTATCTTACTAACATCGTAAATCGTTGTGTTCTAGTTTAAATGATGTATTTGTCATTGGTCGGAAATAAAAGTTATTAATAACTGTTTGAAGTGAAAACACTAAAAAATTATTGTGTGTTATTGGTTCGTTTATTGTCATTAAAAAAGAGGTATATTATTTGGAATTGCATGGATCTCGGTTATAGATGTAGAACTCTAATATATCCCAATAATTTAGACTATTTTTTTGACCTACTTTTACACCATTTATCATTAGCTCTTTCACACTTTTATAACATACTTTGTTCACAAAAATTTCTATTGGCTTAATAAAGAAAACGATTATTCTCAGATAATTAAGATTGTTTTATCTCTTTTTATTAGATTTGCATTAAAATATATAATTAAGTGATGAAAAAAATTGCAATAGCTTGCGATCATGCAGGATACGAAAGAAAACTTGAAGTTATTAACCACCTAAATGAACTAGGGTATGAAGTGGTTGATTTCGGATGTAATTGTTTAGATAGTTGTGACTATGCTGACTTTGTCCATCCCCTTGCGTCAAAAATTGATAAGGGAGAATTAAGTCAAGGTATTATTATATGTGGTAGTGCTAACGGAGTTAATATGACTGCAAACAAGTATCAACAAGTTCGTTCTGCTTTATGTTGGGTGCCAGAAATCGCGGTACTAGCTCGTTCACACAATAATGCGAATGTTTGTGCAATACCAGCTCGTTTTACCTCTTTAGAGGAGTCTATTAATATTGTTAATGCATTCCTTTCAACAGATTTCGAAGGTGGTCGTCATACTCGTAGGGTGGAAAAGATTGCAATTCAAAAATAACACTCTAAACAGATTAGAGGTAATCTATTAAAATACTCAGAATTATGTTGTCTAATACATGCAAATATGCAGTAAGAGCTGTAATTTATCTTGCTTCTGGTTTTGATGGGGATCATAAATATGGGATTAAGAAGATTTCAGAAGATCTGAAAATTCCTTCTCCATTTTTAGGTAAAATCCTTCAAAAGCTTGTTAAGTCAGGTGTTTTGAATTCAAACAAAGGGCCAAACGGAGGATTCTGTCTATCTAAAGATCCCAATCTTATAACACTTTTTGATGTTGTCAACGTAATTGATGGCAAAGATTTTTTTGAGCAGTGTTTGATTTGTGATATGACTTGTTCTGAAAGAGAAGAACATGATGATTTTTGTGCTATCCATTTAGGATTTAAAGAGATCCGTGAAGATATAGTCAACTTGTTTAAAAATAAAACTATTGGGGAATTGCTTGAGGATGCCAATAATGATCAAACTCCAGCAAGCCTAAGATTTTGATATACTACTTTTACTGAAGAGTATTTTAAAAATAATAATGCCGATGATTGCTCCAGTTGTGTTGGCTGCAACATCGGCAATACTAGATGATCTATTGAACAAAGAGGTTCCTTGAATCAACTCTATTCCAATACCGAATACTACTGCTACACAGAGTGTGTATACTTCATTCACTTTTTTATATGTTGCACCTCTTAAAAAATATGCAAATCCAATATAAAATAGAAGGTGGACTACCTTATCAATATTTACTATATCAATTTCTGGGATATCTTTAGAAGGCAGAAGGCAGCCATATATTATTATACATACCCATAATGTCAATAAGTATTTTGAATATTTAATGGAGTAATTAATCAAAGTTATCATTCTTATTTTTTTATGTCAGGAATATATTTTCACATCCCTTTTTGTAAGTCAAGGTGTTTCTATTGTGATTTTCACACAAGTGTAAACGTAAAATTAATCAATCCATTGTTTGACACTCTTAAGAAAGAGTTATGCTTAAGAAAATCTTATCTTAAGAATGATTCTTTAGTTAAAACAATATATTTTGGAGGAGGGACTCCTTCTCTATTGTCTCCTTCTCAGATCAAAGAACTTATTTTACTATCAAAACAGGAGTTTGATTGTATTGATGAATTAGAGATCACAATGGAGGCAAATCCTGATGACCTGAATCTTGATTATTTGAAGGAGATAAAGTTGGCAGGAGTAAACAGACTTAGTATTGGTGTACAATCTATTGATGATCATATACTAGCCGATATGAACCGTCGACACGGAGCTATTGATGTTTTTAATGCTATTAACAATGCTGTTCATATTGGTATTAATAATATCTCTATTGATCTGATCTATGGGGTTCCTAAGCTTTCTTCAACTATGTGGAAAACTACAATAGAGAAGATATTATCTCTTCCTGTTACACATATTTCTGCATATCATTTAACCTATCATGAAGGAACCGAATTTTATCGTAGATTGAAGAAAGGATCGCTACTCCCTGTGATCGAAGAGGAGAGTCTTGAACATTACGATATATTGGTTTCGATGCTTGTGGAACATGGTTTTGAGCATTATGAGTTATCAAATTTTTGCAAAAATGGATTGATATCTAATCATAATAGTTCCTATTGGAGAGGAGATAGTTATCTTGGTATTGGTCCTTCTGCCCACTCTTATGATGGCGTGAGTCGACAATGGAATATTTCTAATAATAAAAAATATATTGATCTTATTCCGAAAGGGGAAGAGTTTTTTGAGAAGGAGCTTCTTTCTGATGATGATCGTTATAATGACTACATTATCACTGCGTTTCGTACTAAATGGGGAGTTGAAGAGACAATAATTTTGAATTTAGGCGATAAGTATCTTGATTTCTTTAAAACTAGAGTAAAATCTTTTGTTGATTCAGGAGAGGTTGTTTATGATAATTCTTGTTGGACAATATCAGAGAAAGGAATGATTCGTTCAGATTTAATTATTGAGAATGTATTTTACTGTGAATAAACAATGTTGATAACATTGTAACGTGTTTTAGTTCAGTTGTTTAGTATGTGTTTTTAATTATCTCGGTTATTACTAATTCTATCAATTGTTCCTCGATAATTACTTTTTATTTTATACTTTTGTATCGTTTTGGTTTTATGCCAATTATCATTTTAAATCAAATTAAAGTGGCTATAGAATTTTTTGCGGAAGATATTGATTTTCCAAATTACAAAGAAGATTATTTAAATAAGTTTATTGAATCACTTATTGCATCAAAAAAACGTCAAGTTGGTGAGATTTCTTACATCTTCTGTTCAGATGATTACCTACTAAAAATTAATATTGACTATTTGCAACATGATTACTATACTGATATTATCACTTTCGACTATGTAGAAGGGGATGTTATTTCTGGTGATGTTTTTATGAGTATTGATAGAGTGGTTGATAATGCTGATATTTTAAAAGTAGATTTTGAATCAGAATTTGCTCGTGTTTTGTCCCATGGTATTTTACATCTATTAGGGTTTAAAGACAAAACGGATGAGGAGGCTGCTATAATGAGATCAGAAGAGGAAAAAGCCATTTCCCTTTTTGAGAAGGTGAAGGGTGAATATAATGCCTCTTTGAATTAAATTCTTTTTGTATAAAATTGATAAGTAGATATGCTACCTTTTTATGATATAATTGTTGTTGGTGCTGGCCATGCTGGTTGTGAAGCCGCAGCAGCAGCTGCAAACCTTGGGTCAAAAACATTGTTGATAACAATGGATCTTAATAAAGTTGCCCAGATGAGCTGTAACCCTGCTATTGGTGGGATTGCTAAAGGACAAATTGTTCGAGAAATAGATGCCTTAGGTGGATATTGTGGACGAATTACAGACTTATCGTCTATTCAATTTAGAATGTTGAATAGATCTAAAGGGCCTGCAATGTGGAGTCCTAGAGCACAGTGTGATAGAATGAGATTTTCTGAAAATTGGAGAAATCAACTAGAGCAACTTGAAAACTTAGATTTTTGGCAAGGTACGGTGCAACAGTTAATCTTTGAGGGAAACAAGGTAGTAGGAGTGAGAACTGAGTTGGGCGTAGAATTTATGGCAAAGGCTGTGGTTCTTACTAATGGTACTTTCCTTTCAGGTTTAATGCACTTTGGAAAGACGAAGTTAGAAGGCGGACGTATCTCAGAACCTACTTCTTTGGGTATTACGGAACAACTTATATCTAAAGGTTTGAAAGCAGATCGCATGAAGACAGGAACTCCTGTACGAATTGATGCACGCTCTGTAGACTTCTCTGTGATGACAGCCCAAGGGGGAGATGATGAGATTAGAAAATTCTCTTACGATCCAGATGTGGTTTCTAGCTTAATACAGAAACCTTGTTATATAACTTATACCAACCCAGAGGTACATGGTGCTTTAGAAAAAGGTTTTAAAGACTCTCCAATGTTTGATGGAACAATCGAGAGTACAGGCCCTCGTTATTGTCCAAGTATCGAATCTAAACTAATAACATTTGCATCTAAAGATCAGCACCAACTGTTTTTAGAGCCTGAAGGAGAAACAACTATCGAATATTATCTAAATGGTTTTTCATCTTCTTTGGCTTGGGATGTACAATTGGAAGGATTAAAGAATGTACAAGGGTTAGAGAATGTTCGTATTTTACGTCCAGGTTATGCTATTGAGTATGACTATTTTGATCCAACTCAGTTGTTTCATACACTGGAGGTTAAAACATTAGAAAACCTTTACTTTGCAGGACAAATTAATGGTACTACTGGTTATGAAGAGGCTGGAGCACAAGGCCTTATGGCTGGTGTTAATGCACATCAAAAGATTATGAACAAATCTGAATTTGTTCTAGGTCGTAATGAGGCTTACATTGGTGTCTTGATAGATGACTTGGTAACAAAAGGTGTTGATGAACCATATAGAATGTTTACAAGTAGAGCTGAATATCGTATTCTTCTTCGACAAGATGACGCAGATGTTCGTTTAACGAAAAGAAGCCATGAATTAGGCCTTGCTACTGAAAAACAGATGAACCTATTAAGTGAAAAAATTGCTCTTCGCGATAAAGTAATAGAGTTCTGTAATAACTATAGTATCAAAGCAAAATATATCAATGAATGGCTGGTTGAAAATGGAACCACTGCACTTAAACAAGGATGTAAATTATTAAACCTTATCTTGAGACCACAGTTGACTATATTTAAATTATTAAATGCTGTGCCTGCTTTCAATGATCTATATTTATCACTTCCAGAAAATAGAAGAGATGAAATTTTTGAAACAGCAGAGATATTAATGAAATATTCTGGTTATATTGAAAGAGAGAAGGCTATCGCTGATAAGTTAAAAAGATTAGAACATATCAATATTTTTAATAAATTTGATTACGAATCGATACATACCCTTTCTACAGAAGCACGTCAAAAGTTATCTAAGATAAATCCAAAAACAATTGGTCAAGCTTCTCGTATTTCAGGTGTGTCTCCAAGTGATATTAATGTATTATTAGTATTGTTAGGTCGTTAATAATTTTGTTTCACCATACAATGGGAAGTGGAAGTGATACTCTTCCCATTTTTTTTTTTACATGAATTCTAAGCAAATTAGTATAGACGAGGTAAAAGCATCGATTAGAGATGTTGTTGATTTTCCTAAAGAGGGAATTGTATTTAAAGATATTACTACAGCAATCAAAGATCCTGCAGTTCTTGTATATTGTGTGGATGAACTATATGAATATTATAAAGATAAAGGTATTACCAAGGTGATCGGTATTGAAAGTAGAGGCTTCATTCTAGGAAGTGTCCTTGCTTATCGTTTAAATGCTGGTTTTGTTCCTGTAAGAAAACCAGGTAAACTGCCTGCTGAAACAATTCAAGAATCTTATGATCTTGAGTATGGGACAGATACTATTGAAATACATAAAGATGCATTAAATAAAGAAGATGTTGTACTTATTCATGATGACTTGCTTGCTACTGGTGGTACAGTTTGTGCTGCAACTTCTCTTGTAGATAAGTTTGGTGTAAAAAAATCTTATGTCAATTTCATGGTTGAATTAGACTTCTTGAAAGGAAGAGAACGCATTGAAGATAAATATGACGTATACTCTCTATTAAGATTTTAATCACTATTTCATTATGGAAGATGATTCTTACAAGAACTCTTTAAAAGATAAGATCAAGCTTTTGCCTTCCGAACCAGGTGTTTATCAATACTTTGATAAGGCTGGTGTTATTATTTATATTGGTAAAGCAAAGAATCTAAAAAAAAGGGTGTCAAGTTATTTTAACAAGACTCATGATAATCTTAAAACAGAGATTCTTGTAAGAAAAATTACCTCTATTGAGCATATTGTTGTTGAAACAGAGCAGGATGCACTTCTGTTGGAGAACAACCTTATAAAAAAATACAAACCAAAGTATAATATATTGCTCAAAGACGATAAGTCTTATCCATGGATTTGTATTAGTAATGAATCTTTTCCACGAGTATTCCTTACTCGTAATGTGGTCAAAGATGGTTCTATCTATTTTGGTCCATATACTTCTACCACAATGGTTCGTGCTTTAATCGATCTCATTCATCGTATCTTTAAGCTTAGAAATTGTAAACTAAAGCTTACTAAAGAGAATATTGATTCAGGAAAGTTTAATGTATGCTTAGAATATCATATTCAAAATTGCTATGGGCCCTGTGTGGGAAACTATTCTGAAGAGCTATATCGTAATGATATATCAAAAGTTAAACATATTCTTAATGGTAATTTATCTGAAGTTCTTGAGTATCTAAAGAATATGATGATGAAACTATCTGAAGAGATGCGTTTTGAGGAGGCTAATGAGTATAAAATCAAGTTTGATCTACTAAATAATTATAAGAGTAAGTCCACTATTGTAAGTTCTAAAATTAAGGATGTTGATATTTTTACTGTCGATGAAGATGAGAAGTCAGGTTATGTGAACTTTATAAAGGTGAAAAATGGTGCTATTATTCAATCTTATACTGTAGAGTACAAGAAAAAACTTGATGAACCTCTTTCCGAAATATTAGAGAAAGGGATCGTGGATATTCGTCAGAAGTTTTTTAGTGTATCTCGTGAGATTTTGGTCCCTTTTGCATTGGATATACAATTCGATGAGGTTAAAATTATTATCCCGCAAATTGGAGATAAGAAGAAGTTATTAGAGTTGTCCTCAAGAAATGCGAAATACTTTAAACTTGAAAAGAAGAAGGCACGCTCTCTAAAAAATCCAGAACTAAAAGTAGATAGGTTGATGGAGAAGATGATGAAGGATCTCAATTTAAAGGTCTATCCTCGTCATATCGAGTGCTTTGATAATAGTAATATACAAGGACATTATCCTGTTGCAGCTTGCGTCGTTTTTAAGAATGGTAAACCATCAAAAAAAGACTACCGTCATTTTAATATAAAAACAGTAGAAGGTCCGAATGATTTTGCTTCTATGGAAGAGATTGTTCATAGAAGATATTCTCGTTTGGTAAAAGAAAATTTACCTCTTCCTGATGTGATTGTTATTGATGGAGGTAAAGGTCAACTTGGTGCTGCTGTTAAGATCTTACGTGAGTTAAATATTCTTCATAAAATTTGTGTTATTGGATTAGCAAAAAGACTAGAGGAGATCTTTTTCCCTGGTGATCCAATACCATTATATCTAGATAAAAAAAGTGAGACACTAAAAGTTATTCAACATCTACGAGATGAAGCCCATCGTTTTGGGATTACTTTTCATAGAAATCAAAGGTCAAAAGGTTTTTTAAATTCAGAATTAGATGAGATAACAGGTATTGGCCCTAAAACGAAAAGTACCCTTCTAACTAATTTTAAAAGTGTACAAGCGATTAAGGACGCTTCTCTTGATGCTCTTCAGACAGTTGTTGGTAAATCAAAAGGTACTATCGTCTATGATTTTTTTAAACAATAGTACCTTACAATAGATATTTTTCTATTATTGATACTACTTCAAAACTGTTTTCTTTATGTAATTCAATAGCTAGTTCTCCCTGTTTAAAAGGAATCTTCTTTTCAATCAATTTTTCAGAGAGTATATTACTATCTGTAATGTATCCTTTTTCCACGTGGAACATGACTGTTTTGTTTGTATTATCTAGGGATTTCAAGAACTTGAATTTTGGCCCATACCCTATATTCCATTCCCATTTATTGTATTTCTGTTTTATTAACTTCTCAATTGATTCTTTATTAATTTCCGATTCGATATCATAATAGATTCCACCTTTCTTTTCAAAGTAATGTATCAAATCTAATGTTACAACTTCCAGCTTTGTAGGAATGTTTTTATATCCCCCTAGGTTCATTATTCTACTCCTTTTTGATTTGACCCCTTTGCTTTGGAATAGAGAACTTGGTGCATTCAATATTTTCGATATCTTACTTAAGTTGCTGTTTATTAACAATGTTCCATGTGCTATTATTCTATCTTTATATATATGAAAAGCAGTTCCAGTGACTTTCTTTCCATCTACCTGTATGTCATTCCGCTCAGATAGATGTGCATCGACACAGTAAGTCTCTGCTAAAAAATGTTGAAGTGGTTCAATACATTGTTTATATGAGAGAGTCTCAATGTTCTCCAATTTACGTATAAAACTAAAGTTAATATTGCCCATATCATGGACTACTGTCCCTCCACCAGATATTCTTCTTAATACAGGTATTCTCTGGGATTTAATATATTCTGAAGATACTTCTTCAAATGCATTTTGATGTTTTCCAATGATTGCCGAATCCTCATTTATATATAGAAAGAGAAAGTCTTCATCCTTGTTTTTAAGAAGAAATTCTTCCGTTGCTATGTTGAAAAACGGGTTTGTGGTATTACTGCATATAATTTTTAGCATATGTTCTTCTTTTCTTTCATTACTTTTGTGATAAAGTATTTTATATAACTGTTAAAACTCATTATTGTTTATAAATTATGAAGGTAGTTTTGCAACGCGTAATGAAGGCTTCTGTTGAAATTGACGGTGCCATACATTCTAGAATAGAGAAAGGGCTTCTTGTTTTTTTGGGAGTAGGTAATGAGGATTGTGAAGAGGATATTCAATGGTTGGTAAAGAAAATATCCCAAATGCGTATTTTTGAAGATGAGAATGGACTTATGAATCGTTCTTTGATTGATATTCAAGGTGAAATTTTGGTTGTTTCACAGTTTACTTTAATGGCACAAACGAAAAAGGGCAATCGTCCATCTTTTATTGATGCTGCAAAACCAGATATTTCTACTCCTTTGTACGAGATATTTCTTCACAAAATGGATGATGTTTTAGATTCAGATGTTCAATCAGGTGTTTTTGGTGCAGATATGAATATATCATTGATCAATGATGGGCCTGTAACAATTATAATGGATTCCAAAAATAGATAATCATGAGAAAGTTAGAGTCTTCTCCTAATGATATCTCCATAAAAGAGCTTCAAGATAAAGTTGATGATTGGATTAAAACCTATGGGGTGCGCTATTTTTCTGAGCTAACAAATACTGCAATCTTAATGGAAGAGGTTGGTGAGTTAGCTAGAATCATGTCGAGAACATATGGGGATCAATCTTTTAAAAATGGAGATAAGACAGTTGATCATCTTGCCGATGAATTGAGTGATGTTCTTTGGGTTCTCGTTTGTATTGCAAATCAAACAGGGATTGATCTTACGGATGCACTAGAAAGGAACTTTCGTAAGAAAACAGAAAGAGACTCAAAGAGACATATTAATAACGATAAACTTAAGTAGAATATGAAAGAGATGGATTTATCTATGATGAAAGATTTCGATAGAAATTTCTCATTAGATGCTGTAAAAAAAGATATTCAGGATATTATTAAAAGACAAACTGAGGTTTGTAATACTCCTGATTATTATAAGTTGGCTTTATCTTGTATTGACCTTACAACATTAAATGCTACTGATACTCAAGATAAAGGAGTTCGTTTTACACAAAAGGTAAATGAGTTTCCTTCTGCTTATCCTGAACTACAAAATGTTGCTGCTATTTGTGTATACCCTAAGTTAGTTAAGACTGTTAGAGAGACTTTAAATGTAGAGGGTGTTAATTTAGCAGCTGTTTCCGGATGTTTTCCATCTTCAATGACTTTCATTGATGTGAAATGTAAGGAGACAGAGCTTACTGTTGATGCAGGAGCCAATGAAATTGATATTGTAATACCTATAGGGGATATGCTTAGTGGGGATTATCAATCGGTCTTTAATGAGATAAAAAAACATAAAAGTGCTTGTGGAGATGCTCATTTGAAGGTTATTTTAGAGTCAGGTGTATTGCATGATCCTGAGTTAATATGGAAAGCGAGTCTTCTTTCTATGCATGCTGGAGCAGATTTTATCAAAACTTCTACTGGTAAAATGGATCCTGCAGCTACTCTTGAGGCTGCTTATGTAATGTGTCATGCAATTTCATACTTTTACAAGGAAACTGGAAAGAAGGTTGGTTTTAAACCAGCTGGTGGAATTACTGAAACACATGAAGCGGTTGATTTTCTTTGTGTTGTGAAGGATATTCTTGGAAATGATTGGTTAAGTTCTACTTTGTTCCGTTTTGGTGCTAGCCGACTTGCAAATAACTTATTAACATCTATAGTGGGAGAGGAAACTAAATTCTTCTAACCATTATACATTATTAAACACTATTTTAAACGATCTATTGCAAAGCCAATAGATCGTTTTATCTTTGTTTCTATAGTGTATGTTATGTAGATAACATCGTGTAGTTGATCTTTTTAGTTTACAATTATTTATTTCCTAATATGAAAATGTTGGTGTTGATTAATCCTATTTCTGGTACAGGTAAACAGAAGGGGGTTGCCGAATTGATAAAAAAAACGTTAGATGCTGATCGTTTTGAGATCGAAATTCGTGAAACTGAATATGCTGGTCATGCTATCTTATTAGCCAAAGAAGCATCACAAAATGGTTTCGATATTGTTGTTGCGGTTGGAGGAGATGGAACTGTTAACGAAGTAGCCCAAGGATTGCTTTTTTCACAATCATCCTTAGCAATCATTCCTTGTGGTTCAGGCAATGGGTTTGCTCGTCATCTAGGTATTTCATGTAATCCTAAAAAGGCTATTCATCAACTTAATGAATCTGTATCTGCATCAGTAGATACACTTCAGATTAATGACTTTATCTCTATTAATGTTTCGGGTATTGGGTATGACTCCTATATAAGTCATATTTTTGCTAAAATGGATAGTAGGGGACTATCTTCTTATGTAAAAGCTATTTGGTCTACCTATTTTAGTTATAAGGATAGAAAGTATACTTTGCATATTGATGGAGAAAAGCAAAATTTTGATGCTTTTATGGTCTCTTTTGCAAACTCATCACAGTTTGGAAATAATGCATTTATTGATCCTAATGCAAGTCTTCAGGATGGTATTTTTACTGTCAATGTTATTAAAAAGCCACATCTTTATGAAGTGCCGTATCTTTTGTTCGCTTTGTTCGCAAAGAAGTTGCCTAGTACAAGAATCTATCAATCTTTTCGATGTAAAGAGTGTCTTATTATTCAACCAGAGAATATGTTACATGTCGATGGTGAACCTGTTGTTTCAGATAAGGAATTGTCTATCCAGTTAAAAAACAACTCATTAAAAGTAATGATTCCTAAAAATAAAGTAGGTGTTATATAGTAATTATATAACACCCGATTTCTCTATTTATTTCTTTGGGTAACAAAATCTATATAATGATTTAATGCATTGCTGTATGGTGATTCAGGAAAAGTATTCAATGTTTGAATTGCTTTTTCTGTAAATTTCATCATCTCTTTTTCTGCATGTACTAATCCATTTTTGGAAATAACAAATTCAGTAAGTACTTGAATATCATCAGAAGTTTTCTTTTTCTTCATCAATAGCTTTAGAGTCCTTTTTTTCTCCTTTTTGTTACAGTTTTCTAATGCATATATCATCGGTAGCGTAATCTTGCGTTCTCTAAGATCATTACCACTTGGTTTTCCAATAACATTACTTTGTTTGTAATCAAGAATATCATCTTTAATTTGGAATGCAATACCTATATCTCGACCTAATTGTTTTAGTGTATTGATAATCTCATCATCATCGGTATTTGATGCTGCACCAATAGCCGCACTACATGCTAGCAGGGATGCAGTTTTTTTCTCAATTATATCAAAGTATACCTCTCTAGTGATATCTAACTTTCTTGCTTTGTCTATTTGAATGATCTCTCCTTCACTCATTGATGAAACCGCCTCAGAGATTAATTCTAGAAATTTATACTCTCTTTTTTCGATACACCAAGTCATTCCCTTACCTAAGATAAAGTCTCCAACAAGTACAGCAATTTTATTTCTCCATAGTGCATTAATAGAGAAGGCTCCTCTTCTTTGAAACGAATCGTCTACGACATCATCATGTACTAATGTTGCAGAATGTAGTAGCTCGATTGTTATTGCACCATGATAAGCTTTTTCTGTAATATCTCCAGTTAAACCAGCAGCCAAGAATATCATGATAGGCCTCATCTGTTTGCCTTTCCTCCTAATAATATAATGAAGCACTTTGTCTAACATCGGAATGTTGCTCTTAACTGCTTCCTTAAAGTAGGGTTCGAATTCTTGTAGGTGGTTTTTTATAGGGGATGTTATTTGATCAAATGTTGTCATATACTACTCCTTACAATGCGATTGTAGACTATCGTTTGAATATTTACCAAATGTAATAATATAATCCAATAGTCTTAATTTAGTTTCGACTCTTTTGTTTATAACACACGACTCTTTTATGTTTTCATCATAATGAGGTCGTGATATGATGTGTAGTTCCTTATTGGAACCTTATTCTATATATTAACATGTAAGATGACGAAATTCCTTTTGTTTTTTAACTATTTCAACTTACGGAGAACCATCGAATTTATATCTTTGTTCTACAAAATGTAATCTTTTTGAAATTAGGAAGTTATAAAATATTCTCCGTTTACTTAACAATTACTCTTCATGGCAGTTGAAAAAAAAATATTTTTACTTGATGCTTATGCATTGATCTATAGATCCTATTTTGCATTTATTAAGAATCCGAGATTTAATTCGCAGGGTTTAAATACCTCTGCAATGTTAGGTTTTGCGAATACTCTAGAAGATCTAATAAAGAAAGAGGATCCTGAATATATTGCAATTGTATTTGATGTTCATGCTCCGACTTTTAGACATGAGTTATTTTCTGAATATAAGGCCAATAGGGATGCTATGCCTGAAGATTTAAGACTTTCAATTCCCTATATTAAGAAAATTATTAGCGCCTATAATATTCCTATCGTTGAATCTATCGGATATGAAGCTGATGATGTGATTGGAACCCTTTCTGTAAAGGCTAAAGAGGCTGGATTTACAACCTTTATGATGACTCCTGATAAAGATTATGCACAGCTAGTCAATGAGTCTGTTTTTATGTATAAGCCTAAAAGAATGGGTAATGATGTGGAGATTTGGGGTATCCCTGAAGTGAATGAAAAGTTTGGTATCGATGATCCAATAAAAGTTATCGATATCCTCGGGTTGATGGGAGATAGTTCTGATAATATTCCTGGATGTCCTGGTGTTGGACCCAAAACGGCCACTAAACTAATTAATCAATTCGGATCTATCGATGGTATTTACCAAAATATCGGTAAATTGAAAGGTGCTCAAAAAACTAAATTGGAAGAGAATGAAGAGAAGGTTCGATTATCTAGAGTGCTTGCAGAAATTATTTTAGATGCACCTGTTAGTACCTCTCTAGATGAGATGAAAAGGAAAGAACCTAATTCTGCCGAGTTGACTACTTTGTTTAAAGAAATGGAATTTAGAGCTCTTATACAAAAGTACGAATCGGTTGTCCCTACTAGTAGCAAAACTCCTTTGCAGTCTAATATTGATCTTTTTAGTAATGTTTCTCAACCTTCTCTTTTTGATCAAGTACAAGAAAAAGAGATTCCACGTGAAACAATTTTGTCAATATCTGATGAAAAGGTGAAATATTATCTTGTAAATACACCTGAGTTACGTGCAGATTTGCGCGCAGATCTTTCTGTACAATCACAATTTTGTTTTGATACAGAAACAACTGGTTTGGATCCATTCTCAGTTGATATTGTTGGCATCTCTTTCTCTTATAAAGAAGGCGAAGCTTTCTATGTTCCTATGCCAAATGATCGTAATGAGGCTTCTTTGATTCTAAAAGAGTTTGCTTCGATCTTTGAAGACAACTCAATCCAAAAGATAGGGCAAAATATTAAATACGATATTTTGATCTTAATGCAATATGGGCTCAAAGTAAAAGGGGTGCTTTTTGATACGATGATTGCTCATTATCTTTTACAACCAGAGCTTCGTCATAATTTGGATTACCTATGTGAGCAGTATCTAAATTACAAAAAGATACCTACAGAAAGCCTTATAGGAAAGAAGGGAAAGAATCAAAAAACAATGAGAGATCTTCCTGTTGACGAGGTTTGTACTTATGCTTGTGAAGATGCTGACTTTACTTTAAGATTAAAAAATATCTTAGAGCCTTTGGTTGTTGATGCTGGGGTATTAGAACTTTTTGAGAAAGTAGAAATGCCATTGGTTCATGTGTTGTGTGAGATCGAAAACAATGGAGTAAATTTTGATGTTTCCTCCATGAAAGATACAAAAGTACGTTTAACGAAGGAGCTGTTAGAACTAGAGACAGAAATTACAGAGATGGCTGGTGAGAAATTCAATGTTTCATCACCTAAACAACTTGGTGTTATACTTTTTGAAAAGCTAGCTTTAGATTCTAATGCCAAGAAGACGAAAACAAAACAGTACTCGACATCAGAGGAGGTTCTAGTTAAGTTAAGTAGTAAACATCCTATTATTAACAAAGTATTAGAATTTAGATCTACTAAGAAACTTCTTTCTACATATGTTGAAGCCCTTCCTAAACTAGTAAACTCTAGAACAGGTAAGATTCATACTTCATTTAATCAGACAGTTACTTCAACAGGTCGTTTAAGTTCTAATAATCCAAACCTTCAGAATATTCCTATTCGTGATGATCAAGGTCGCGAAATAAGAAAAGCATTTGTTGTTTCTTCTCCAGAACATATTTTTGTCTCTGCGGATTATTCACAGGTAGAGCTTAGGGTTATGGCCTATTTAAGTAAGGATGAGGGAATGATTGAAGCTTTTAAGCAAGATCAAGATATTCATACGGCTACTGCAGCTAAAATATATAAAGTTGCTGTTGATGAAGTAACTTCTGATATGAGAAGAAAAGCAAAAACTGCCAACTTTGGTATTATTTATGGTATATCTTCTTTTGGACTTTCACAGAGATTAAATATCTCTAGAAGTGAAGCAAAGTCTTTAATCGATGGTTATTTTGAATCTTTTCCGCAAGTGAAGGAATTCATGAACAATCAAATCGAAGTTGCCAGAAAAAATCATTATGTTGAAACGATATTAAATAGACGTAGATATCTTCGAGACATTAACTCTGCAAATGGAATGATGCGTGGAATGGCTGAGAGAAATGCAATTAATGCACCAATTCAAGGTTCTGCTGCTGATATTATTAAAATTGCGATGAACAGTATACAGAAAAGTTTTGAAGAGAAGCAAATTAAATCTAAGATGATTTTACAAGTTCATGATGAATTAAATTTTGAAGTTTGTAAAACAGAATTGGATCTTGTTTGTTCTATAATTAAGTCAGAGATGGAAAATGCAGTAGATTTAACTGTCCCCTTGAAAGTAGATGTCGGATTTGGAGCAAATTGGTTAGAGGCACATTAATCTGCTACATTACTTCTCATTTTACTGAAATACTTATTTTTTAATGATTTAATTTTATGTTACAAAAGGGGATTAATTCAGAGGAAGAATATCGTTCCTTGTTAATGAAACACTTGATTTCGTTAGCAAGTGGTGATGCTGATGCAGAAGATGCATCGGATTCCATTTCTTCTGTGCTAGATGCTTACGAAGCTAGGGCAATTGAAGAAGATGTAGAGGAGGAGTTGTTAGATGTAGAGCTTGTTGAGAGTTTAGTCTAACTCTTCTTTATTTAATTAATTTAAAGGGAGAACATTGAATGATGTTCTCCCTTTTTAATTTTATTGAACTCCCTGTTGCTTTGCAAAAGATAGAGCCGCTTTATATTCATTGATATTCCTTGATTTTTTAAATTTTTTATAAACTTTATGGCTGTTATTGAAGTGGTTGCAGAAATAGGACCAAAACCTTTCCATCTTCTGAATCACCTGTTGTTCAATATCAGTTTGTTCATTGATATCTTGAAATACATCTTGATGTATCTGAATAAGTATATTTAATTGGTTTTCGATATTAGCATCATTTTGTTTAATCTTTTGGACCAAATGAATATCATTCAGAGCACCTCTTCCCAGCATAGCCCCTTTTATTAAGTTGGTATGAGATAATATAGATGAATAATCTTCTAAAGTATTTATATCCCCATTATAGATTACATCATGTCTTAATTTTTTTACAAATTCATCTAAATATGATAAATCTACCTTTCCTTTGTATAGTTGTTTTGCAGTTCTAGGATGTATTATCACCTCCTCTAGATCATATTCGTTTAAGATATCGACCATCTCTTTCCATGTCTCATGGCTTTCTAGACCACTTCTCATTTTAATGGATACTTTCCCATCAAATTCTTTTAATATGGTATCTAAGATCTCATGTGTCGCTTCTATATGGTTGTATATACCTGCACCTCGCCCTCTTTTTGTAGCCATTGGATATGGACATCCAAAGTTGATATTTAGCTCCTTATAGTCGCTTAAAAAAGGAATTAAGAATTCAATCTCTTGTTTATTTGAAGCTAATATCTGTGGAACGACATGAATATTTTGATTGTTTTCGGTTAATATATCTCGCTGTTGTCTATTTTTTAATTTTTTGTCGTTGTTATAACTAATATAAGGGATGAAATATTTATCAAAAGTACCTATATATTTATTTATTGCATTTCTATAACTGTATTCTGTATATTCTTGAAGAGGAGCGAGGTATAGTTTCATCTTTTGTATTTATATCTGTTCATACTTTGCAAAGGTATTTATCTTTTGATGTATTTCTATTATTTTGGTTCTAGTTTATTTCAACATCATCTTTTAGAATAATTACTTTTAATGATAAGTTTTTTAATCTAATTATATATAATTTTGTGCTATTCAATGAAACAACTTTAACAATATGACTTATATATAATCTATGTTGAAACAGGACAAATTATTTACTGTTGACTCGATATCAAAGACTGATTCTGTACCATTCAATGATAATTCTACTGTTATAACAGTTTTGCCTATACGTAAAGAGGGATTAATCAATCATATTGGTGTTTATGAGAATATTTCTTTTGGAATACTTTTAGTATGTTTTATTATTCTTGCTTCTGTACGAATTATATTTCCGAAGTATCTAAACTCAATATTTCAATCGCTTATATATGGTGGCGTTGCCGAACGTATTTACAGGGAAAACCCTTATAGAATTGGTAATGCCGCTTTTCGTCTAGATTTTCTTTCATGGTTTATGATATCATTTTTTGGAGTGGAGGTATTGACTACTTTTTCTTTACTACCATATTCAAAAACGACATTACTTGGATTTATGTTGTTATTTACAGCTTTATACAGCTTTATCAGGTATTATCTGTTCAAATTAATCTCATGGATTTTCGATATTTCAGTCATTTCTGATGCAATATTGTTTAATAATGCACTTTTTATAAAACTAATTGGGGTTATTTTGTTAATTCTAAATATTTGTATTGTATACGTTTTAGATGTTCATAATCAATTGATATATATATCTTTAGGAGTGTTAGTGATTTCGTTTTTCTTCATGTTTTTTAGATCTATATTTGTATTGTTAAGAAAACATTTTTCTATTTTTTATTTGATTTTGTACCTTTGTACCCTCGAAATTTTACCAATACTTTTGATATCTAAGTGGTTACTTGGATAGATACAGGGTATATTATAAGTAAACCCATAAATCTTTAGAGCTTTGAAGATCAAAAGGATATTAGTTTCTCAACCAGAACCAGCAGCGGGTAAGTCGCCTTTCTTTGACTTAGCTGAGAAAAACAATTTAAAAATTGATTTTCGCCCATTTATACATGTAGAAGGAATTCCAGCTAAAGAGTTCCGTAAAACTCGTACGCAAATACTAGATCATACAGCAGTAATATTTACTAGTAGAACTGCGATTGATCACTTTTTCAGGATTTGCGAAGAGACACGTGTGTCAGTACCAGATTCATTAAAATATTTCTGTATTTCGGAAGCTACTGCTTTTTATCTACAAAAATATATCGTCTATCGTAAAAGAAAGATCTTTGTAGGAAGTGGACGTTTTAATGACTTGGTTGACTTGATGAAAAAGCATAAAGAGGAAAACTATCTTTTCCCTCTCTCTGATATCCATAAGCCAGAAATGCCTGAGATGTTAGAGCGTGCTAAGCTTAAGTTTACCAAGGCAATTCTTTATAGAACAGTAAGTAGTGATCTTTCTGACTTAAAAGAAGTAAATTATGACATGCTTGTTTTTTATAGTCCTTCGGGTATCAAATCATTGATGCAAAATTTCCCTGATTTTGAGCAAAATGATACTCGCATTGCAACTTTTGGTCCTGCTACAGCAAAAGCTGTATCTGATGCAGGCTTACGATTAGATGTGAATGCGCCAATACCTGAAGCTCCTTCTATGACAATGGCAATTGATAGATATATCAAATTGCATAAGGGTGACAAGTAATTAATTATAGGAGTTTTTTTTTAGGAGGGAGCATGTTCTCCCTCTTTTTATTGCTTTGATAAATGAATAAAAATACGTTTAAGAAACAGGAGAGATTGTGTAGTAAAAAGGTCATCGAAGAGATGTTTACCGAAGGTCATTCTACACTTTGTTTCCCAATAAAGGCAGTTTATCTTAGTGATTCTATTAATGTAGAGAAAGATACACCTGTTCAGTGTGCATTTACTGTACCTAAAAGACTTTTTAAGAGAGCGAATAAAAGGAATCTTCTGAAGAGGAGGATGAAAGAGAGTTATCGGTTGAATAAATCTTCTTTAGATTTACATAGTGAATCTCTTTCAATAATGTTTATTTATATTGCTAAAGAGGAGTTACCTTACAGCCGAATAGAAAGTGCTGTGAAGAAAGTGATACGAAAGATTTCGGATTCACAACAAGATAAAAAGAGATGAACATTTAATGTTCATCTCTTTAATATTCTATTTGTCAATAAATTCAGTTTGCTGTCTAACTGAATCTTCATGGATTAATTGAAATAGTATTTTTATGAACGTTTCATCTAACCCTAATTTCTGTGCAAGATTCGTGCGATTATTCATCATTTCAGTCCAACGATCAATTTGAAGAGCAGTAACGTTATTTTCCTTTTTGTAGTTTCCAATTTGAGATACAATTTTGTTTCTTGAAGAGAGAAGTTCCATTACTTCATGGTCCATCGCATCAATACGATTTCGTAGTTCATCGAGCTTGTTCTCAAAACTTGGATTATCGATATGAAGTTTTCTTAACACAAGTTTGTCAAGCATACTTCCTAGATCTGTTGGAGTAAGTTGTTGTGCTGCATCACTCAATGCGCAACTAGGATCTCTATGCGACTCTACCATCAGTCCATCAATACCCATATCAAAGGCTTTTTGACTTACTTCAAATAGAAGTTCTCTTTTTCCTGCGATGTGGCTTGGATCACAAATAACAGGAAGGTTTGGAAGAAGTCTTTTAAGTTCGATTAGTGTTTTCCATCTTGGGTAGTTACGGTATTTAGTCTCTTGAAAAGGAGTAAAACCTCTATGGATTGCCACTAGATTTTTAATCCCTGCCTGGTGAAGTCGTTCGATGGCACCAATCCATAGTTGTACATCTGGGTTGACAGGATTTTTTACCATTACTGTAGCATCGGTACCTTTTAAAACATCCGCAATCTCTTGAACAACAAAAGGACTGGCAGTAGATCTTGCACCAACCCAAAGAACATCAATACCCGCTTTAAGACAAGCTTCTGTATGTTGAGCATTTGCTACTTCTGTACCCACTTTAAGTCCTGTCTCTGCTTTTACTTTTTTCAACCACTCAAGGCCAATCTCACCGACTCCTTCAAATGATCCAGGGCGTGTTCTAGGCTTCCATACTCCACCTCGGTAGACATGAACTCTCGGATCTTTTGCTAATAGTCTAGCTGTTTCTAATGTTTGCTCTTCTGTTTCAAGACTACAAGGTCCAGCAACTAAAAGAGGGTATTTTTCATCTTGTGTCCAATGCGATATAGGACGGATATCTAATTCGGTAACCATAACTAAATTTTTCTGGTGTATAATTTGATTATTTTTTGTTCATCTTTAATAAGTAGTGGATTTTTATTGTCCAATACCTCTCTAATTTTATTTGCATTTGAAATACTGCGATACATATCTGTTGCATCCTCTTTTGCAATATCATCTCTGAAACTTTTTAGATGTTTTATGTATACATCTAAAGCTTCTAATACATATGTTTTGTTCTCTGTAAATATTGGTGCCCACATTTGTGGCGAACTTTTTGCCAATCGAACTGCAGATCTAAAACCTCCTGATGCCAAGTCAAATATTATCTCTTGATTTTCTTTCGACTGTACAGCGTTTGCCAATGCATAGGATGCTGCATGAGGAAGATGTGATACAAAAGCAGTACTGAGATCTTGTTCTGCAGAGCTCATATATGCAATAGACATACCTAAATATTGAAACATCTTTTCAACTAATGCAATGTGTTGAACACTCGATTCTTTATGGTCGCATATAATGGCGATTCTGTTCTTAAAGAGCCCTTCTTCCGCAGCTTCAGGTCCACTGTTTTCAGTTCCTGACATTGGGTGGGCAGGTACATAATTAGCCCTTCTTTTGTGGTTCTTCACTGTTTCAACAATTGTCTGTTTTGTTGACCCCATATCTGTAACAGTAGTTGTATCTTTAATGTTATCAAGTATTCTAGGTAAAATAGCAAGAGTGTGATTAACAGGTATTGCAATAATTACTAGGTCACAATTACTGACGCCTGAATCTAATGACGAAATCTCGTCAACGATACCTAATTCAAGAGCTTTATTTGCATTATCTTCCGAACTGTCAATACCAATTATGTGGTTACAAAAAGCTTCTCTTCTCAAATCTTTTGCAATCGATCCTCCGATTAATCCTAAACCTATAACACTGATGCGCATATATTGCTTAATTTTCTATGTGATTGATATAATTGGACCACATAAGATTGTTCTTTACAAATACTTAGATACAAAAAAAGGTCCTCTTTATTGAGGACCTTTAGTTTATATTTTTGACAATACAAATTTACCCGATCCCTTTAGTTGGAGCAGAAATAATAAAACCAAAAGTAATATGTATTGTTCATTAGATTCATTCTAATATTTTTTTATCTGTTTGTTGCACAAATATATTAAAAATATCACTTAAAAGTAACGATTCATAAAATGTTAACATTAAATTGTTCTATCTGTACTTCTCTTCAGTGTCTTCCATCATTGCAACATAGCTTTCATATCTTGTATAAGCAATCTCTCCATTCTCTACCGCTTCTTTGATGGCACATTTCGGCTCATGTAGATGACTACAGTTGTTAAATTGACAAGATTTGGAAATTTCAAATATTTCTGGATAGTAATGTGATAGTTCTGTTTTTTCGATGTCTGTAATACCAAAACCACGTACACCAGGAGTATCTATAATGTAACCACCATTCTTCATTGGGTGCATTTCTGCAAAAGTAGTGGTATGTTTCCCTTGTTGATGTACTTCAGATATTTTTGCTGTTTTAATATTCAGTCCGGATTCGAGTTTATTTATTATCGTAGATTTACCCACTCCTGAATGGCCAGATAGTACATTAATCTTATTGGCCATTTTATCTCTTAACATGTCAATGTTAAAATCCTTCTCAGCTGATACTTGCAAACATTCATAACCTGCTCCTTCATAAATATGAAGATAATCCTCAAGTATTTCATAATCCCCCTCATTATAGATGTCTAGTTTGTTAAAAACTAAGCTTACTGGGATCCTATATGCTTCTGCTGATACTAGAAACCTATCGATAAAACCTGTAAGTGTTCTGGGGTGAGATATAGTCACAATCAAAAAAGCTTGATCTACATTGGCTGCAATGATTTGGCTCTGTTTAGATAAGTTTGAGGATTTACGTATAATGTAATTCTTCCTATTTTCAATTTTATTAATAAGGCCTACAGGCTCTTTTTGGCTTTCAGATGCTTCAGTTATCACATCAAAATATACAGTATCTCCTACAGAAATAGGATTGGTTGTTCTAATGCCTTTAGTTCGAAACTTCCCTTTAATCTTACACATGTATAGACTATCATCCTCATCTTTCACTGTATACCAACTTCCTGTTGATTTGATGACTAAACCTTTTGTCATATAAACCTTATTTCGTTTTTGTTTCTATATTTAATTCGGTAAAGTAACAAAAAAACATTTAATGATGGATTCTTTTATTTGCGTAATTATCAATTAAGTACCGTTTTGTTTCTATATTAATTAGATAATATTTACTTAAAAGTAAACCTCTGTTTCAATAAATATGTTCTACTTTTAAAGATATACTTATTTTATGCCTTCATTTTTTGAACTGTTAAAGTAAACCTAATATTGGTTTGAGATATTGTAATTTGCTTTATTTTAAAAGTTGTTTGGTTATTTTTGTTTGATATAGAATAGATTAATTGATTCAATAAATATAATACCTACGGTAAATGAAAAATAAATATACTAAAATTGTAGCCTCTCTATTGCTCTTAGGAACACTGTTTGTAGGTCTTCTGAGTTTTGATAGAGATAGTAAAAATTTTAAAATTGCTAAAAACCTAGATATCTATTATTCTCTTTTTAGAGAGCTTAATCTGTTCTATGTTGACAGTATTTCTCCTGAAAAGATTGTTAAGACTAGTATCGATAAAATGTTGGAAACTCTAGATCCTTATACTGTTTATATTCCAGAACAGGATATGGATGACTTTGAGTTTATGACAACAGGTGAATATGGTGGTATTGGAGCTGTTATTAGTAAACATGACGACCATGTAGTTGTTGCTGAACCTTATGAAGGTTTTCCAGCACAAAAGAGTGGTCTGAAGGCTGGTGATGAGTTTCTTGAGATTGATGGGGTAGATGTTCGTAAACACAAAACTCAAGATGTAAGTAGCTTACTGAAAGGAAATATTGGTGAAACTCTTAAGATAAAGGTGAAGCGTGTTGGTGAAAAATCACCTCTAACATTCAAATTAACTCGTGAAAAGATTCATGTGGATGCTGTTCCATATTATGGTATGCTTAATGAAGATGTTGGCTATGTTCGATTGAAAAGTTTTACACTAAACTGTGGTGATGATGTAAAGCGTGCGATCTTAGAATTAAAAGAGAAACATCATGCGAAGAAATTAGTGTTTGACTTGCGTTCTAATCCTGGTGGTCTTCTTATTGAGGCTGTTAAAATTGCAAACTTGTTTGTAAACAAAGGAGAGGAAATTGTTAGTACAAAAGGAAAAGTGACTACTTGGGATAAAGTATATAAAGCTCCAGTTGCTCCTCTAGATACCGTTATGCCATTGGTTGTTTTAGTAAATAGGGGTTCTGCATCGGCATCTGAGATTGTTACAGGAGCTATACAAGATCTTGATAGAGGCGTTGTCATTGGTAGAAGAACTTTTGGTAAAGGTCTTGTTCAAACGACTCGAGATCTTAGCTATAATTCAAAGTTAAAGGTCACTACTGCTAAATATTATATCCCTTCCGGAAGATGTATTCAAGCATTGGATTATTCTCACAGAAATGAGGATGGTAGTGTTGGAACTATTCCTGACTCATTAATTACAGAGTTCTCTACGCGCAATGGTCGTAAAGTATATGACGGAGGTGGTATAACTCCTGACTTAGAGATTGCTCCTGAATATTTCAGCAGTTTATCAATACATCTTATTCGTGATTTTATGGTCTTTGATTATGCAACTGATTTTGTCTCAAAACACAAGACTATTGCTCCCGTAGAAGATTTTGAAATTACCGATGAAATGTATAATGATTTCGTTTCATATGTAAAGAGTCAAGATTTTACTTATGAGAGTATTAGTGAAAAACTTCTTGAAAAGGTTATGGAAAAGGCTAAAAAAGAGAAGTATTATGATTTGTCTAAGGATGACTTTACTCAATTAAAAGAAAAGTTAGCACCAAACTTAGATAAAGACTTAGAAGCTTTTAGACCTGAAATATGTGACCTTCTTAAAGGAGAACTTATTGTAAGATATTATTATCAGAAAGGTCAAATTGAATCTGCTTTGAAAGATGATATCGAAATCAAAAAAGCGAAAGATATTTTAAATGATATGGATAAATATAATTCGTTATTGGAGTCTGGTCGTGTGATCAAACATGAAGATTAATTATTGTTTATTCCTAGAAAAAGAGACATCCTTCTTGTAATGAAAGGTGTCTCTTTTTTTGTCTTAATGATATGATTTTTACTATTGCATATTAAATGAGATAAGGATAAGAGTGAATAATTTATTGCCCTATCTTGTATCTATTTAAAATATGGATGGATTTAAAAATACAACAGAAATGATAATGATTAGAAGGAATCCAATGATCGCAAAGAACTCTAACATACCAATATTTACACTTTGGTTAAACCTTTTAAATTTCTCATTAAGTACCATTTGATGGACTTCACTTGCAAAATTTTCATATGTGCTTGGGTTTACAATATATAAAGCATCCGCTCCAATTTCTAAACCTTTTTCACCAAACGATTTATACTTATCTGGACAGACAAAGATGAATTTAGAATGCGGTACCTTTTTCTTTGACTCATAGAATAAAGTGTATCCCCCAGTGTTATCTTCCACTTTGTCTTGAAAGATAAAGTCAGGTTTATGTTCTAGTTGTTTCAGACATTCTTCTTCTTTGTTGAACCAATTGATGTCGTTTAGACCTTTTTTAGTCAACACTCTCTGTAATTCTTCTTTTACCTTTAAGTCTCTCTCAAGAAAGAATATTTTAATAAGTCTAGTAGCTACCATATACCTTAAATTTTAACTCTTTAGGTACATGGTGTACTGTATTATGACAATCTCGCCTTTAGTACCTGAAGTAATTCTTCACTGCTTTGACATACATCTTGAGCTCCAAACTGATATAGTATTGAGTTGTCTAGTGGACCTGTATTGATTGCTATTGTTTCAATATTAGCTGCGACAGATGACTCAATTCCTAAGGGAGCATTCTCGATAACAATCGTTTCTTCAGCAGAAACTCCTACTCGACTAAGTGCTTTTAAATAGGGCTCTGGATGAGGCTTACCATTTTTTACATCTAATCCGGTAATAACGCTCTCTTTTATAACAATTTTATTATAAAAATGTTTGAGCTTGTTAATTACACCATCTTGACTAGAGCCAGTTACTACCCCTATTTTGATACCAATTTCATTGAGATACTCTATTACTTTAGGCATTCCTTCAATTTCTCGAACAGGAGGAAATTGCTTCATAAGTTCTTTCTTTCTTTCGTATAGTTGCTCAACCTTTAATCTTGATGGCTTATTTCCTGTTGCTTTTACAATTATCGTTTCAATCGTATTGTAACCTGTTCTGCCTTCGTTTAAATAGGCTTCTTCTCTTGAGAAAGGCACTCCTTCATCTCTAAATAGTTGACACCATGCCTTTTCATGATAGGGCATACTATCTAGTAATACACCATCCATATCAAAAAGGACTGCTTTTATTTTATTGCTCATATTTTCTTTTAAATATACAAATTTCGATAGTATGTTTTGAATGTTATTGTAGTGTGTAATCGATTGCATATAGAAATCTACATTTATGTATATGTTGTATAACATACATTTGACTAATGTCGCGTTTTTATTGCTTCGTAGTTTTTTAATATGTTGATATGTAAATAGATACATTTGTGTATAGGTTGTTATCTACATTTTTGTAGATAATATTTTGAAACCTTACATTTTCGAAGATTTTTGTATGTTAATCTATAGTGATAGAATAGTTGTGTTTTTAATTACTTGATAATAAAGGTATTGAAAATATAGTGGTTTTTTTGGCACACTTATGGCAATAAGAATAATTGAATTTTAATTATTTCTGTAATTCTTTTTGTGTTATGAACAAACTACTTACTTTAATTGCAATCTTATTTATCACTTCTTTTTTAAGTGTATCAGCAGCTGAAACAGATAATACTACTGACAGCCTTGGAAAAATTGTGAATATCGAATTCGCAGATGCGTCAACATTAAGCACTAGCTCAAATCAACCAATGCTTTTTATTAAAGAAGGGAAACTTTTTATTAGCATGGTTAATACGACAGGTGAAAATGTAAAGATTAGTTTTACAAAAGATACAAACGTATTGTATAAAGTTAATCTAGGGTCTAAAATAGCAATTTCTCAAGCTTTTGCATTATCTGGTGTACAAAAAGGTGACACTTTAAACGTTATTGTAAATTCTGGTTCTAAATCGTATAAGTATGATCTGCAAAAGTAAGTGGTTTGCTTTTCTTATTAAGAAAAGCACTTGGTTTCTTCATAACGTTACATCTTTCAATACAAGATGTAACGTTTTTTTTTGCTTTATACTTTAGGAAAGTACTTTAGATATAGGGAACAGACCAAATATAAGAGAAGAGGTCTAGTTATATAAATCAATATCGAACAAAGGCAAATCTGTTTTCAAACATACTTTGTTCATCCTTATGATAGCCATCTGTTTAGGTTCTCTTCAACCACTTTAAGTATGCCTTCCGATACCCTTCCGATACCCTTCCGATACCCTTCCGATACCCTTTGGTTACTCTAGAGGTAATCAAACCGTATCCAATCTATAATTGATTGGTATCCAATCCATCATTCAATATATCCTTATTTGATAATTAAGCACTGTCCAGAAAAGTGTGTAAATTCTATTGACGTATATTTCAAGTCTTATTATGAATATTTTCTTTTTTGGGAATAAAAGAGAGGTAAAACATGTTTTGTGTTACTTTGATGGCATTATTCGTTAGTTTACTGTTACCTCATATTTTGTGTAAATCTTAGGTTTGTGTGTACTAACTTTATTAATACAGCCTTATGTATAAGTTCATTAAATCAATAAGCTTTCTATCATTATTTCTAATCATTTCGTGTACTATTTCATTTGCTAGAAAGAAGAAGGAATTACCAAATATTGTAATCATTTATGCTGATGATATGGGTTATGGAGATGTTTCTTATCAGAATCCTAATGGGAAAATACACACTCCTAATATCGATAATCTTGCAAAAAATGGCATGGTGTTTCCTGATGCACATAGTAGTTCAGGTATTTGTACTCCATCTCGTTTTGCATTATTAACAGGTCAGTATCATTGGAGAAGAACTCACAAAATTGTTAACTCTTTTGGACCATCTCTTTTTAAAGAGAATGAATTTACTTTACCTAAGATGTTACAAGGAAGTGGGTATACTACAGCTTGTATTGGGAAGTGGCATCTTGGTTGGGATTGGCAATTTAATAAAGAAAAAATCAATAGGAGAAATTGTGCTCCAGAAGATTTGGTCACCGATCAGGATATTAATGGAGGTCCCACTGATCAAGGATTTGATTATTATTTTGGGGATGGAACGATTAATTTCCCTCCATATGCATTCATTGAAAATAAACGTTTTGTAGAGGCTCCTACAGTTCCTTTGCATCTTAAGGACAGTAGACCTTTAGAAGGGAGTTGGGAGTTTCGTCCAGGTCCTATGGTTAAAGGTTGGGACCCATATAAGGTATTGCCTACTTTAACCTCTAAGATGGAGGCATTTATTAAAAGACAGAAAAAAGATAAACCATTCTTTTTATACCTTGCACTACCATGTCCTCATGCTCCAATTATACCAAATGAACAGTTTCGCGGGAAATCCAAAGCTGGGGCTTATGGTGATTTTGTAGTTCAAACGGATGATGTGGTAGGTCGTGTTAATCGTGCTTTATCTCGCGCTGGTTTAGATAAAAATACCATAGTAATTTTTACCGCTGACAATGGTCCTGAAAGATATGCTTATAATAGGATAAGAAATTTTAATCATCGAAGTATGGGTAATTTACGTGGGTTGAAGCGTGATACCTGGGAGGGTGGACACCGAGTTCCTTTTGTTATCAAATGGCCTAAGCATATCAAAAAAGGTTCTTCTTCAGATCAAGTAATTAGTCAAGTGGATATCACATCTACTTTAGCTAATATTGTTGGATACACTCTTAAAAGAGATGAAGCGGTGGATAGTTATGACTTAGAACCTCTTTTGTCTGGAAAAAAGATGAATACGACATTCCGAAGAGGAACTGTGCAGAATACCAAGAAAAATCGTTATGCAATCCGGGTAGGTGATTGGGTCTATATCGATAGTTTTTCAGGTGAGCACACGACGGCACCTGCGTGGTACAATAAAAAAGAACATTATTCAGTACCAGATAAATCGTGCAAAGGAATGCTTTTCAATGTAAAAGAAGATCCTCAAGAAAGAGTCAACTTATACTCTGAGTACCCGGAAAAGGTACGTATGATGAAGTCTATGTTGACAAAATATAGAAAAGAAGGACGTAGCAGGGATATTTAGTATTTTTTATTTCAAAAGGAGTGAGGTATTAGTTGTCTCGCTCCTTTTTCTTTGTTTATGACGGGTTTATTGTGGTATTTTTCTTATTGTTTTTTGTTTTATGATTTCTCCATTTAATAAGGGCTATTTTTAGATTTAAAAGGGACACTTGTTTCGAATTTCCATTGTTGAAAAGAAATTCACAGAGTTTCATATAGTCATCTTTCCATTTAGACATGATCTCTTGCTCGAAAAGCTGATGGACACTTACTTTTTTTATCCTTTCATTGCACTGTAACCATTGATCCATTCTAAGATAAAAAGACTTGATGTGGAATGTGGTGATAACTTTAATAAATAAGTAGGACTCACTACGTGTAAATTTAGTGATCTTCTGCTTTAATTTTATGTGCCATTTACGCATTATTTTCCATAGCTGTACGACGATTAACAATGTTATGGTAATATATAATCCTTTGATCCAATTAAACTTTTTGTACCATTTAGGTTCCTCTTTAATGGTTGCTCCCTTTGCTTGTAAGTTCTGTTTTTGAAGAGAATCTTGTAGTGCTTCAAGCTTTTGTAGATTATGATTGGATATAGCATTTATATTTAATGCTTTAGTGGCTGTTTTTAAGGTTTTTTTGTAAGTAGGCGAATAGTAGCCTATTTTAAGAGCCCCTACCTTGTGTTTTCCTGGTTTTTCTATTAAATATTGTGTTGTTTGAATTATATATGATGAGATATCATCTTCTGTTACTTTTTGACCTCTTGATACCTCCCCGTTGTATATTGTTCCCCAGTTTATCGTGTCATGTTTAATGGTTGGCACAAGAGATGCTAATGTCCCTTTTGTGTCAATCCTTATAGTCTCTGTGATCACTTCTCCTACGTGCCATTTTTTCTTTTTAGGGCTTATGGTACGAGTTAATTTAATCTTGTTTGCGACAATCCAATCCTCATAAGAGTAACTTTGTGGAATTGATGTCACATTATATGTAAGAGTATTTGTTTTTGCACTCACCTCTTTTCCTTTGTATTGACCTTCAGGAGGAGTTGCAAAAGAGATCTTTAATGAAGGTATTTCTTGACGTCCTTCTCTTAAAGGAAAGATCTGATAAGCAAATGTTTGCACATTGTATCTTCTACCATTAATATTTTGGTAAGAACTTTGTGGTCTACCTGTTCTTATTGTAAAGGAATTCTTTAACTGTAGGTCATATAGATCTGCTGATCTAGTAAACCATGTACTTGTATATACTGAAACATACAAGACTGTTGGTTCCATTGGATATACTGTTTCTTTAGAGATCTTTGCCTTTACAAAGTATTTCGCAAGGCAAACTCTAGGAACAACTAGTATGATCACTAAACCAATGGTTATTCTACCATATTTCTTAAATATATCTACCATGGCATATCCGTTTTGTATTCCTTATGATCCTCTTCCTTCATTTTTGTCAGATCATACTGGAACTTTCTACGTAAAAAGAGTGATGGATCGTTATTCATTTGACTTAAGATCTTGTTTGATATATCTTCTTTGTCGAGTTTTTGATTTGGATCAATTGCTTGATAATCGTCATCTCCTTTGTTGTCTGGATTGACATTATCTTTAGGAGATGCTTTCTTACCATTTCCTTCTTTCTCTTCCTCGTCTCCCTTGTTCTCTTTTAGTGTCTCGTCTTCTTGTGATTTGCCATTTTGACGATCCTCGTCATTACTTATTTCATGATAGTTTTTGAGCTTCTGATCAATAAGTCTTTGGATCTCTTTAAGATTTTTTTGAGCGGGGATATAGTTGGGGTCTGCATCTAATGCTGATATAAAAGCTTCTTTTGCTCTACTATAGTTCTTCAGTTCAGCCATACATAAGCCAAAGTTGACAAATCCTTCTGCATTTTGGATCTTTGCATATTCTGTTGCTGCCTCTTCAAATCGGTTTTGATGGTATAAAATATAACCTCTCCACATTGGATCTTCAAAATTCTTTAAAGACTGTTCAATATCTCCATCTCTGTAGTATTTTATTCCTAGTTGATCAGGGGTATACCAAAGTTTCTCCCATTGATATGATTTGATGTTCTCTTTTATATTAGAACTCGTATTGTTGAGTTTGCTACAACTGGTCAAAAATGGCAATAGTAGAATTACCCATTGGGTACCATTTCCTTTTCTAAATAATATGAGAAGTAGAAAGGCAATAAAAGGGAGAAGATAGTATCCAACATCATTCCAATCGGTAGGATGTGTTTTATTGTCTTTTGTAAAATTCAATCTCTGCTTTATATGAGAGACGACAGTTTCAATATCTTCTTTGCTAGTCGTGACCATCTGTACTGCGACATTTGAGTTCCTATTTATCTCTAATATCTCTTGACTATTAAGATGAGAGATTATCGTCTTTCCACTTTTATCTTTAAGAAATCTACTTTTGGAGATCGGAATTGGAGAGCCTTCTGGGGTTCCAATTAAAAGGAATTCAATATATATATTCGGATTTCTTTTAATGAAATCCTCTGTTACAACTCTATCTTTATGACTTATATTATCTGTTATAACAACCCACGTAACTGGAATAGAATCATTTTTAGCCCACTCTCCACAAAGATTGTATGCAGCCTCGACATTCGTTCCTTGTATTGGCATAATATTCGTTTTAATGAACTTTGCTTGCTCTTCAATAATATGCAAATCTTGGGTGAAAGGCATGGCAGTGTGGGCTGTATGTGCGTATGCAATTAGAGCAGTCGATGCTCCATAGTTTGCTTGAGTTAAGTCTACAACTTTCTGTTGAGCTCTTTGAAGTCGTGTGGGTGCTATATCTTTACAGTTCATAGACCGAGATGCATCCATCATTATAACAACTTTCGTCTTTATATTTGCACCCGGTTTTTCAATCTTTTTAAATGTAGGACCACTTACTGCAAAGACTCCCAAAAACAAAATTAATATGTGATATATATTTGTTTTTGAGATAGTGCTTGATCCTTCTTGTATTACCACTGATTGTAAGTGCTGCGAAATGCTTTTCTTCCACCTCTCTTCATTTTTCTTCTTTCCCCATATAAAAATCAATAGGGTAGAGACAGGCAATAACGACCACAATAGGTAGGGCCTTAAAAAGTGGAAGTTATTAAAATATGTTTCAATAATATTCATCACTATGGTCGTTGTTTTAATTTTTTGACTACTGCTAAGATTAAGTTCAATAATAACAAGAAGGATAACCCTATGCATAAGGGATAATAATAGAGTGGAGTGATCGGAGTATATCCTTTATCTTCAAATTCAATAGGTTCCATCTTATCAAGAGTATCATAAATCTTAATCAAGTCTTCTTGTGATGTTGCTTTAAAATACTCTCCATTGCTAGCCTTGGATATACTTTTTAATGACTTCTCATCCAAATCATATACTCCTGATCCTTTTTTACCAACCCCAACTGTATGTATTACGATTGAATCTTCTTTTGCTAACCTAGCTGCTTGTAGAGGGTTAATTTCACTACCACTGTCGACTCCATCAGTTAACAATATCATTGTTTTAATAGAGGAGCTATCTTCTTTGAACAGTTTTATTCCCATTCCAATAGCATTTCCCATTGCTGTTTTTCCTCCCGCCATGCCGACATCTACTTGGTCAATCCAGCTATTCACGGCATCTAGATCAGTGGTAAAAGGCACTTGTACATAAGCTTGAGAACCAAAGAATATGACACCAACACGATCTCCTCTTCGTTTTTCGATGAATTGGTGTAGTACCTTATTTACACCAGACCAACGGGAGTAAAGTTCATTTTCTATTTTCCAATCTGTTGTCGCCATACTTCCCGATAAGTCTACCGCTAGAAGTAGGTTTCTTGCATGTTTTACTGTCTTCTCAGGTGTACCAACCACTTGAGGTTTTGCCAATGCAAGAAGGACAGAGACCCAACATATCGATAAGGTTATCCATTCTATTACGGATCTTTTGTGGATATTTACCCGTTTCTGTGATTTGACTCCTCCTCCGATAACTAAATCCTCAAAGAAAGGAACCTTTAAGGCAGATTTTCTTAGGTGTTTTGCGGGTACAAGAAACCAAACAAGAATAGGAAGAGGTAAAAGATATAAGAAGTATATATGGTTAAATTCAAACATGATGACCTCCAATCCATTTATTAATTTGTTTCGTTATTGATTTGATCTCATTTATATTAAGCTTATTGTTTTCAATTGGATTATACAATACAAGCTCTAGTTTTAAATACAGCTCTTTGTTGATGGTGTTTTTACCTCTTTCATTTAGAAATTGAACCATCATACCTCCAGTGAGAGAAGCAACATTTTCTCTTCCGAAGCTTTGTATTAATACGATCTTTAATTGATTCAAGATACTTCTACTCCATATCTCTTGCGACACCCTCTTATGCTCTAACTCTTTTGTAATATTTTTTATATGATGTTTAGCTACCCTTCGATATTCTTTCTTCTTATAGTTTTTAACTCTGATGTAGATGATATATATGGATAAAAGAAGTAAAACGAAACCTACAATTTTCCACCCAATAGTTTCTGGTGTAAAAGGAATATCATGAGGCGATGATATGGGTGTCATTCCTTTTAATTTGTAGTAATATGTTTGTGGATCCATCTCTATTAATTTTATCTGCTTTTTCTTAAGATCTCTTTGAATTGGTGTGTAGTATCAATACTTGTATTGAGTTCTAAAGTGGTGATAGGGTAGTGTTGTGAGAGCCTCTTAAAGTTTTGTCTTTTTTCTTTAAAGTAATTATATGCTTTCTCTTTCTGTTTTTCCATGACGTCTGTGAACCGTAATTGTCTTTCTCCGTCTGTATAGGTTATATTAGAAAGATCTAGATGTTCTTCCATCTTATCTTTAACCCTTATTAGAATTACATCATTGTGTTCATTTAACTCAACAATACCTTTATGGTCTGTCTCTTTTAATTCATTAAAATCACTAATCCATATGATCAGATAATCATGTGTGACTCTCTTTTTTACTTCGAAAAGTATTTGATCAAAATGAGATTGTCTTTTCTTTGTCGGCTCTTTACATCGAAGCATCTTATTATACTTTGCAAGTTCTGAGACCATTGAAAGGGCATGCGATTTACTTTTTCGAGGAGTAAAATAATTGTGTTCAGTATCATTATATATGATTCCCCCAACTCGGTCACCCACTGCTAGAATCTTCCATGTAATAATTGCCGATGCTTCTGAGGCAATGACTGATTTTAGAAATTCATCTGTTCCAAAATCCATAGATCTACTTTGATCTGTGATAATAAATACTGGTCTCTCTCTCTCTTCTGTGAAAACTTTTGAATGTAGAGCATCTGTTCTTCCGGTTACTTTCCAATCAATATTTCGAATATCATCACCTCTTACATAGTTTCGAACTTCTTCAAATTCCATTCCTCTTCCTCGTAACTTCGATCGATATCCTCCAGTGAGAATTGTTTGAACAACCTTGTCTGGAGAATATCCCACCTGTGCTACATCATGCTGTAGTTTCTTTAGCCGTTGTATGTTTGTTACAATTCGATAGTCTTCAGTGGCATTTTTCTTGTTCTCTTTCATCAGAAATTGATTTTAAACTACAGCAACTTTCTTTAATAGCTCATCAATCATTTTGTCAGTATCCAGGTTTTGTACTGTTGCCTCATAACTCATTATAATTCGATGCCTTAAAATATCATGAGCAACCTCTTTTACATCGTCTGGCGTGACATAGTCTCGTCCTGAAATCCATGCTACGGCTCTAGAAGCTCTATCTAATGATATTGTTCCACGTGGAGATGCACCTGCTTCAATCAATCCATCGAATGCGCTATCGTATTTCTCAGGATATCTAGTAGCATCAATTAAATCCACGATGAATTGTTCTGTTGATTCGCCTAAATGTACTTTGCTGATTTCTTCCCTTGCGGCGAAGATTACTTTTTGTGGGATCTTTTCTAACTCTTTGGACTTACTTTTTTCTTTACCAAGCTCTTCCTCTCGAACCATTCGAAGGATTTGTTTCTCCATCTCTTTGTTTGTGTAACTAACTGTCACATGCATAAGAAATCTATCCATTTGTGCTTCTGGTAGGGGGTATGTCCCTTCTTGCTCAATTGGGTTTTGCGTTGCGAGAACCATAAATAACTTAGGAAGTGGATGAGTTTTACTTCCCACAGATATCTGTTTCTCTTGCATTGCTTCTAAAAGTGCTGATTGTACTTTTGCAGGAGCTCTGTTTATTTCATCCGCGAGAACTAGATTACTGAAGATAGGTCCTCTTTCGAATACGAAAGATATTTCGTTGTCAGTCTTATTGAGAATCTCTGTACCTGTGATATCAGATGGAAGAAGATCTGGGGTAAACTGTATTCTATTTAGATCCGATTCGATATGTTTCGATAAACTCTTTATTGCTCTAGTTTTTGCCAACCCTGGAAGACCTTCTAAAAGAAGATTACCATCACACAGTAATGCAATAATAAGCCTGTCGATTAGCTTGTCTTGGCCTACAATCGACGTTCTCATACGATCCTTTAACGATAATATACTCTCTCTAATCATCTTCTTGCTATTTACAAAAAGAGAGGTCTCTGTAAAGAACCTCTCTTTTAAAACTTTATCTTAAATTCTATTTTACTATATATTAGTTCTTAGGTGAAAGAAATCTTTGTGTAATCTCATCCACGTTGAAACTTCCTGGTCTTTGTCTAGGAGGGTAAGTTAAGAATGTTTTTAAGAATTCAGCAGTCTTATCTTGTGCCATATATAGGTAGAAAATGTTATCGAACATCCACTTGTCATAGTTTACAGACTCTTCATCAGCTCTTTCGAATGGATCCATTCTTAAGTTATAGATTTTAGGAAGTCTTAATGGAGTAAATGGGTTACCCCAAACATCAAAGCCAGTTGCTTCTTGAACTAAGAACATCAACTTCCAGTCTCCCATACGTAATGCTGCTAGTTTTCCATCATCGGTAAAGTAGAAGAAATAATCTCTTGGTCCTTTTTTCTCTTTTCCTGTTAGGTAAGGTAGCATGTTGAATCCATCAATATGAACGTTGAATGTTTTGTCTCCAACTTTCTTCCCTTTTAATAAATCTTGTTTTACATGATCATCTCCTGTAGCAGCCAAAATAGTAGGTAACCAATCTTGTGCTGAAACAATTTCATTAGAAACTTGGTAAGGTTTAATATGTCCTGGCCATTTGATCATACAGGGTACTCTAAATCCACCTTCCCATGATGTGTTTTTCTCTCCGTTAAATGGTGTAGTTCCACCATCAGGCCATGAAAATACTTCAGCACCGTTGTCTGTTGTATAGATTACAATGGTGTTCTCATCTACTTTTAGCTCTTTTAGCTTATCTAGAATCTCTCCAACCCATTGGTCATGTTCTACCATTCCATCCGCATAGATACCATAATCTGTTTTATTTTTCGATGCATCTTTTAGGTGTGTGTTGACGTGCATTCTTGTTGCATTCATCCAAACAAAGAATGGCTTCTTTGATTTAACAGCACGCTCCATAAAGTCAAATCCTGCTTCTTTAAACTCTTCATCACAAGTTTCCATCCTCTTGATTGTAAGAGAACCTGTATCTTCGATACGACCATCTGCAAATGAGTGGATAACCCCTCTAGGTCCAAATTTCTTACGGAATGCAGGGTCTTTTGGATACATTGCATGCTCTGGCTCTTCTTCTGCGTTTAGGTGGTATAGGTTTCCATAAAACTCATCAAAACCATGATTTGTTGGAAGAAACTCATCTCTATCTCCAAAGTGGTTTTTACCAAATTGTCCACATACATATCCATGTGGCTTAAGAAGTTCTGCAATAGTTGGATCTTCTGCTTGTAGACCTACTCTTGCTCCAGGAATACCTACTTTTGTCAATCCTGTTCTTACTGGTATCTGTCCTGTCATGAATGCTGCTCGACCTGCTGTACATGATTGCTCTCCATAATAGTCAGTGAACATCATTCCGTCATGTGCAATTCTGTCGATATTCGGAGTTCTATACCCCATCATACCCATGTTGTATGCACTAATGTTGAACCAACCTATATCATCACCAAAGATTACAACAATATTGGGTTTTTCATTTTTTTTAGCTGCATATATATTAGAACTTACTCCTAATATAAGTAGAGCTATAAACATTAAACTTTTTCTCATGATCTATTATGTGTATAATTTATATGTCTGTCACTAAATTGATTATTAGTGTTTTTATTTTGTTTGTATTGCAAATATAGATCAATATGATTCGCGATGTTTGTGTTTAAAGCTCTACCTATTGTTTCTTTTAGCTCAATATTTCATTTTCTGATTTCTTTAGGATAACTTGATTTGGAAGAACACCATGATATTTTTTAAATGTTTGTGTAAACTGGGGTAAACTTTCATATCCTACAATTTCAGCAACATCGCTCACTTGAAATGAACCTGTTTCAAGATATTCGTATGCCTTATTCATTCGAAGATCAGTATAAAACTGCGTTACATTCGTATTATAGTATTTTTTAAAATCCCGTTTGAGCTTACTTACACTGATATTTAATTCTTGTGCTAGTTCAGGAAGAGTTATTTTATTCTTAAAGGAGGATATTAAGATGGATCTAGCCTCTTGCATTAATTGGATGTCTTTGGGATGAAGTCCTCTACCTATGAATGATTTTAGATGTCGTTGATTAATTCTTCTGAGAAAAGATAAGGTTAGATCAATGGCAATAAGAGTTGTTTGACCTATGGCGAAGTCTTTGTCTTTTTGTGCTGCGAACATCTTTGATACCTTTTGAAACATTGTAGCATCTATTCGTTCATAAAATGCAAAGGTGTTGTTGTTCTTAAAGAAAGAGAGGATCTTATTGTTTGTCGTAAACTTGGAAAGAGAATCTTTGTTTATTCGAATGATAATAATCCGATTGGCCATGTTCTTCTTGAATCGATACACTGCGTCATAGCAAAGGCAGTGAACAAAGATTCCATCCTGAATGTTTCCAATGATAGATTTGTCTGTTAAAATTTCTTGGTTAATTGATTGAGACAAGTTAAATACCAATAGCAACCATTTTTTATCATGGGTTGCTTTTCTAATTAAATCACTATCGTCATTTAAATTTATTTCAAAGAGTCCTGTTTCAAGATCATCATTCCATTTATGAACCCAAACATTACCATGCCCCTTCTCATTATTAAATGAGCCTTTCGTTCCGTCAAATTCTCCATTGTAATTATCAATTAAGCTTTTCGCAAAATTTGAATGATTCTCTTCCTTTATATCAAATATTATCTCTCTTCTCATCGTCCCTTAATGCATAATACTTCAGATGCCTATACTATCGTTAATCAAAAATATCAAAAAAATAATATTCCTTTTAAACCTTTTGTTTCGAAACTACTCCAATATACTAAAGATAAGAACTTTTGTATTAACTTGTATTAAATTATCAATCATGAGAAGAAAAACTATTGCTTTCTTAATTGTTACTGTTATTTCATCGATATCTTTCTTAACACCTGCTTTTGGACAACCAAATAAAGGAAAGTGTAAGAATAACTGTACAAAAGAGTGTCCAAGAACTAAAGGTTTGAATCTTACTGAAGATCAAAAAAGTGAAATCAAAGAGATCCGATTGGCCTCTCAAAAAACAATGAAGCCTTTTATGGATCAATTGAGAGAATTAACGGCTCATCAGAAAACTTTGATGACAGCAGAAAAACCAAATCAAAAAGAGATTGATAAGAATTTAGAGAAAATAGGGGATATGATGACTGAATTGGCTAAAGAGAAATCACATTCTACCCAAGAAATTAGGGCACTACTTTCAGACGAACAAAGAATACAGTTTGACCAAAAGATTATGCGTTTCAAACATAAAAGAGGTCAAAAACAGTGTGGACGAGGTAGGTAGTCTCTTCCTCTTTCTACATTTTAGAAAAAACTAAGTTTGTTTATTTTGATTTTATCGCAAGAAGTGTTTGAAGTATTATTTAAATTATATTTCAAACACTTCTTACTTTATGCTTTCTATTTGATTGCTTATTACATAAGTTTCAACTACTAAATAATGATATTGTGAACACCAGGTTTTAAATATTTAATCACCTCTTTATATTTGAATTTTGCATTTATATTTCCTGGGATTATTATTTTAAATAAGATTTTATGGTCAACTTTTTTCCATGATACATCGATATTTCCGGCAAAAGTATTTACCACACCTTCTGCAGATTCTAAGTTGTTCGGAATAAACGGCTTAATATCAATGGTCTTATTGATCCCGATATAGTCTGCGTGTACTCCTAGAATATTTCTAAAGATAAATCGAATTGGAGGACCTCCAAACATAGCATGACTAAGATCTCCATTTCCAGAAAAGCTTTGCCACAATGACGTTGCTCCTTTATCAATTTGGTATCTCCACCCTGGATAATGTTCGTCCATTAAAATTTTATATAGTATTCTCGAGTCTCCATTTCTTTCCAATACATCGAAAAGAGCTTTCGTCCCATGTATACCCGTAGTTAATTTGTAATTGTGGGTGACGGTGATATTTTTCATTAAGGTGTTGTGCACATTGAGTATTATTGAATCCGGAACAATCTTACATTGAAGAGCAATCGCATTTATCGTTTGAGTGTTATCATACTTTTTGTTTTGGTTATTTGGATTGTATATCTTTAAACTATCATTCCAAAAGTATTCAGTGAACTGTCTCTTCGTCTCTTTTGCTATTATTGAATATTCCTTTACCCATTTCAAATTACCTGTAACTTTTCCCATCTCTATGAACTGACATAACATTCTATGATAGATCGATGTAGAAATGAATGGGATTATTTCAGAAGTTTGACCACGGCTGTTCATAATCCCATAAGTGCTAGGTTGCATATGATCCCCCCACATGCCTAATTTTAATATTTGGTTTTTATTGTTTGTATAGTAGTCTATTAATCTCTTTACACTATTAATATGCTTTTCTAGTATAGATTGGTCTCCCGTTCTATGATATACTCCTAAAATTAGGTTGATGTAATCTTGAGACCATGCAGGTTCTGATGCATGATTTAGATCTCTATAGTTTGGTGCTGTTTCTGGAATTGACCCGTCAGTATGTTGACTGTCTTTTATATCTTGAAGCCATTTAATCCAAAATGAAGTCATTTCAGTCATTGCATCTAAGCTCTCCCAATAACATGAGACATCTCCTGTCCATGGATAAATCTCAGAATTCGGGTTGCTTAATGGAAATTGATTTATACCTCCAAAAAATGTATTACTTGCATTTTTGTACAATTTATTAAGATACTCACTACTGCTTTTAAATCTACTAGTAATAGGGTAATCATGATTGGCTCTAATACCTTTTAAGTCAATAATATCAATATTGTCGCTACTTAGATCTATTTGTATGTATCGGAAACTATGAATAAAAAAACTAGGTTCTAAATCGATTGTATCTTTATTCTTGAGCAAGAATGTAGTCTTTCTGTCTCTAAAGTAGTATTGGCCTGAATGATTATCTGTAAAGTTAAGTCTAGATTTATTATTGATAAAACCGTTAAAATATTTTCCTTGTAATTTTTCTGAGCCACGAATGGTGATTTTATCTGTTCTTTCTCCTCGTACCTTTAATTTCCACCATCCTGTAACTGTTGTTCCGAGATCGTAAATTATTGTATTTTTATTAATGTTTATACGTTTAATAGGTTTAATCTCTTCTTGAACTTTTATATCTGTAATTTTTGTTGGACTAATTTTGCTAGTAGGTTTGTCACATACAACATGTATCCAGTCTTTATTTGTGTTTTGACATAAATCGATATCCTCACCTCCATAAAGATTTGAATATCTCAATGTTCCACTATTTGTAAACCATGTTTTGTCACTATATAGATATTCATCACTTCCATCTTCATATTTGATAAATATACTCGCAAGTAGTGACGGTTTTTTTTCTGTCTGTTTTCTTCTAAGATTAAAAAATCGAGTTGAGTCAGGAATACTATATGCACCAAATCCTTCACTGAGTTGAAAATGTAGATTATTCTTGCCTATCTTTAATTCATCTGTGATATCTTTCGTATCATAAAGCATTCGTTTTTCATATTCTGAAGCTGCTGGACTCATGTGTTGATTAGGAATTTCAACTCCATTAATACTCAATTTTGTCCATCCTAATGATGCCATATATATTTTAGCATACCTAATCTTTCTGTGGATATATATATCCTTCAAGAAAGCAGGGCTTCTCATCTTTTTGTTTGGATGGGAAATGAGGAATGCATCAGGAATGGTTTCTTTTCCGATAAAAGAAGTGCTGAATAAATTATATCTACTCCAATTTGATTTTATTCCTAAAGAGTCTTTTACTCTAACTCTCCATTTGTAGTATGAGTGATCGGTTAGTTTTTTTCCTGTGTACCTAAAGGTATTATTGTTTGAGTGAATCCATTTTGAAGTCCAAATCTTTTTTATTCCATTTTTTGTTAATCTCTGAATAACAATTTGGTATTTTTTTTGATTCTTGATCTCGTGAGGTATTTCCCATGAAAATTGTGGGGCTATTGAATTCACTGCTATGTTCTGTTCTAGATAGTCTACCTTCAGGTGAATAGGTCCTGTTGCTTTATGGCTACCTTGTCCGACTACAACAGCAATTGATAAAGAGCATAATATTATAAGGATGAGTGTTTTCATATGATATTGATATTGGGGTTTAGTATCGTTGCCTTGGTTTAAGCCTTTTCAAATTTCTGTATTTGGTTGGGTAATTATTAAAAAACTCGTCACGAGAATAATTGAGTCGTGACAAGTTTTAAATTAGATGAAACGACTTAATCTAAAAATTTAGCTTTTAAATCAAGAATTTGTTGATCATTTATTGGTACTAATTTGCTTATTGGAGCTGCCATTATTAGAGATTTTGCACTAAATTCAGCAACTTCTAGTCGATCAAATGTTTGAATTAGTTTATCTCCAGTTACAATAAATGATTCATTTGCAACTAATAGAGATGGAGTTGATTTATCTAATCGTTCCGGAATGGTATTGTCAAGAAGAGTGTTATAGTCTAGATTTGGAACATCTTGGAGAAATATCCAACTTTCTGGAATGGTCCGTACGTCAAATTTAACTCCGGTAATACTATAAGCCATTAAATGAGGTGGCTTAGTCATAATTATAGAGTTGATATGAGGATTTAATTCATATATCTTTTGATGTAAAGATACAAGGTGACTAGGTTGTTTTCCGAGCTCCGTTTTTCCATTTCTGACACTTACAATGTCTTCGGTCTCAATATTCCAACGGGCAATATTAGATGGGGTGATTAAAAAATCATTATTCTCCATTCTTACTGAGACTGTACCGTAAGAACTAATCATCAATTCTTGTTCACATGACCTATGTACAATATCTACAATCTCTTTTCGTTGAAATAGCTCTTTTGAAGAGTAACTGATGTTATTATTTAGATCAATGTCTATATTACTTTGACTGCCCAGTTGATTTAATTGATTGTCTGTTAGATATGTAGGCGTACCTATTACTTTGGCATTGATAATTGTACGGGCTGTGTATTCTAATGTCTCAAAACGACAATATGCATCCTCCAAATCTGACCCTCCCAATACAGTACCATGATTCTCCATTATGATAGCCTTTGTATTACAATTTACAAACTGTTTTGCTATAATTAGACCGAGTTCTTCACTCCCTGGTAGTGCATAAGGAGCATATCCTATCTCTCCACATATTTTGTTCGCGAGTGAGGTGACTTTTGTATTAGGAATCTCTCTTATAATACTGAATGAAACTAAAGCAGGAGGGTGTGCATGTATGATCGACTTGATATCCTTTCGTGCTTCATAAATTGCTTTATGGAATGGAAATTCGGAAGACGGTTTATGTTTTCCTACTATAGTTCCATCTTTCTTAACACAAATAACATCTTCTTCTTTCAGGTTTCCCTTATCGATTGCAGATGGGGTTACCCATATATCCCCATTATTATCTTTGATGGATATATTACCACCACTGGTTGTGGTCATTCCTCGTCTGTATATCTTATGAATTACTTTAATAATCTGCACTCTTGGATGCATCATTTTTACATCTAACTGTCTCATCTATTATATTTATTTTAAGTCCTATTTTAATATTAAGGAATGGTTATTGTAGTTAAACAAAACTTACTTTTAAAGGTCTATTTTGGAAACTCCATTCTTTTAATCCCAGATTGATGTCTGTGTTTGCATCGTCAGAAACCATTAATGCTGCTCCCATTGCACTTGAGTTATCCATTTCAGAGGTATACACCTTCTGATTATTATAGAACAGAGACAGAAGTCGCACAAACATCTCGTTTCTTGCAAAACCACCTGATATAAAGATATTCTTGATTAGATCAGGTTGATTATTGACTAAATCGATAGAATCAGCACACTTTCGTGTTAAATCATACATAAAGCGGTGATATGCTTCATCAAAATTATTAAAGTCTGATAAGTCTACACTTAGATCTATATAATTCTTTGATATATTATCTCGAAAGAATACTTTATGTTTTGCTCCTAGTCGCAAATACTTATTTAGCAATATCGTGTTTGTCTTTACTTCTTTGTAATAATCTTCTTCTACATTAAAGTATTTTGAGAGTATTCTGACATTTTCATCATGAATATATCCTAGAAAAAAACGAGAAGATTTTATGGGTTTTTGATCAATGCTTAAAAATGATAGACAGTCTTGTTTTAGCTCTTGATTTGTTAAAATGGTGTTATTAAAAGGATTCATATTAATACACCAAGTTCCTGTTGATACTAATATAAAGGGGGCTCTATCCCCTTTTAAATATGGCACCAATGAAGCTGAACTATCATGAATTCCAATTCCAATTTTAATTTTATTCCCACAAAACTCTATATCCGTTTTATGATAGCTAGGAAATGGTGTTGGTAGAGATATTCCCAAATCTGTTATCCACTGATGATAACATTGATTATCAAAATCCCACATAAATGTATGACAGCCAATTGATGTAGATTCTGATACGATCTGTTTAGAAATTAAGAAACTTAGGTATTGAGGAAGATGAAGTACAGATTTTACTTTTTTAAAAATGTTTGGTTTCATCATCTGTAACCACAATAATTGTACTCCTGAATTTAGCATACCATCTAATGAAGGACTTGCTGTTTTTCTACAAAACTCACATTCTCCTCCGTATTGCTCCAATAACTTAGATTGAACATTATTATCTATCTTTTTCAGATAGTTGTACATGGGAGCAATTCGATTCCCACTACCGTCTAAAAAGACAAGAGATGCACCATATGTTGTGAAATTAACTGCTTGTACATTATACTCTTTACTTTTTACTAACTCTTGAAGGGTCGATATAATCCATCTTTCGATTAGTTCTATGTTATCACACTCATCTCCATCGTCATCCAGTGTAATCGGAAACTTTTCTTCATTAATTGAAAGAACCTCTAGTTTATTATTAAAGATTAATATCTTTTTGTTTGTTTTTCCGATATCAAAAACAACAATTATTTCGGTTTTCATTTTATCAAATTCTTTTAAGTTTCTTCATCATTAAATAAATGACTACGATAATGTGATAATATTCTTTTTTAAAGCTATCTGTTTAGTATTGCGTTGTGTTTTTCTTAAGTGAGGTAAGCGTTAAGTGTCATATATGACACTTAACGCTTACCTCACTTAAAAGAGAATACTTACCTCTTTTTTAAAACATCCTCTTCATACTGTTGTATATCTTTAATATAATTTTCACCAATAGGAACATCATTAATCATACAATAGTAATCCCATATTGCACCAAATGGTTTGCTTTTAAGCTCTTCTAACATTGCTAATCGTTCGAAGTTCTTTCCATTTTCTTCTAACTCAACAAGTTTGTTTGTTGGCTCTAACAGTGCGATTAGAAATGCTTTTTGTACTGCACGAGTTCCGACAACATAGGCTCCAATTCTATTGATTGATGCATCAAAGAAATCAAGTCCAACGTTTATTCTATGCATAAAATCATTACGAACAATTTCTGAGGCAATTAACTGTGTCTCATCATTCAATGTTACAACATGGTCCGAATCCCATCTAACAGGACGAGTTACGTGTAATAAAACTTCATCTACAAACTGAAGACATGAAGAAATTTTATCTCCTACTATTTCAGTTGGATGAAAATGTCCATTATCTAGACAAATCATCTTATTGTTTTTGATGGCATAACCCAAGTAATAATCGTGAGATCCTACTGTCATGGATTCAGCTCCAATACCGAATACTTTACTTTCCACAGCATCCTTCATATGTTTTTTAGGATATTCTGTTTTAAATCCTTCATCAAGAGATTTTGTTAATTGAGCTCGCATTCCATTTCGATCGATGGGTGTATCTTTTGATCCATCTGGGATCCATGTGTTTAATATACATGGAGATCCAAGTTGTTTTCCGATTTCGTTTGCAATATCCCTTGTTCGTTTTAAGTGTTCTACCCAAAATTTTCTGATTCTCTCATCTTTTGAAGATAATGTAAATCCACTATCTGCGTTTGGATGTGAAAAAAATGAACCATTGAAGTCCATACCAATTTCTAATTTTTTACACCAATCTACCCAATGTTGAAACTGCTTAATTGTAATAGAATCGCGATCTACTCTCTCCTCTGAAAAATCTCCATACAATGCATGTACATTAATGCGCTGTTTGCCTGGAAGTAGCGACATAACTTTCTCAAGGTCTGTCATGATCTCTGAAATATTACGTGCTTTACCTGGGTAATTTCCTGTAGCTTGAATACCCCCAGAGAGTGTTCCTTCTGGATTCTCTGTTCCTGAGACATCATCAGTTTGCCAACAATGCAAACTGATTACTAATTTATCGAGCTTCTCTATTGCTTCATTTGTATCTACCCCTAGTTCCGCATATTGTTTATTAGCCAACTCATAGGCCTCTAAGATCATATTCTTTGTTGTCATATTTATATCTTAATATATGTGTCTGTTTTGTCTTCTTCTCATATACATTTGAATCCATTTCATAAACAATGAATTCGATTATTTGAGACTGAAACGTGTATGTGAATATTATTTTTCTTATTGTTCGTTTCCCCTTTATAACTTTTGAGTATGTTTATTTTAGGCTTATTACAAAAGTGGATAGAATAAGAACGAGAATACCTAGAATTAAGATTGCCTTTGTTGTCTTAGTGGTTCCTTTCCACTCGCCAAGAAATATTCCCCAAATATTCCCGATTGCTATATTTAATGCCATTAGGATACTCCACGAAAAGGTTACTGTGGATATGGTCATCTGACTTTTACCCATTCCATAAAAATGGAACTGTAAGAACCATAAGATCCCAGCCAAGAATGTAAATATGATATTGTTAGCCCATACTTTAGAGGATGATGTAGTGTAGTCTCGGTAAGTTTTATTTTTTATATTTAAGAATACACAGTAGATGAAATTTGTTAAAAATCCACCTGATAAAATAAATATTAAGGTCGGATTACTCTGAAACAGGGGGTTAATTCCATATCTTAATGCAAGTTTATCGATAGGCTTTCCTGCTATAAATCCATAACTAAATGCGGCACTCATTAAACCTGCTATAAGTGCAATTATTAACCCCTTTTTTAATGCAAATTCCTTTATAGCTTTTTTACGTTCTTCTTCGCTTAAGTGGATCGTTTTTAAAGCTCCCGCATACCCAATTAATATTATTCCTATAATACATACAGACACCCCTACAATCATCAGTATTCCTTCAGTGCTAGTAAGTAGATTTTTCCCTGCTATCAGAGGTGGAATTAGTGTTCCAAATGCTGCACAAAAACCTAATGCAATACTTTGTCCTAATGCAATGCCTAAATATCGAATACTCAACCCGAAGCATAAACCACCAACCCCCCATAGAATACCAAAAAAAATAGTGAGTAAAATAGAATCCATAGGAGCCTCTTTTATTATACTCACGAGTGTACCATCTGGAACTGTTAAATAGGCAAAAAGCCAAGGAGCTACTATCCACGCAGCAATTCCTTGAAATATCCAATATGACTCCCATGCCCAATTTTTTATTTTTTTTAACGGGACATAAAAGCTTGCTGCTCCTAAACTTCCTATTGCAATCATACCGATTGCGCTTAATGAACTCATTGATTTAGTTTTTTAGATTATTTATTGGTTGTGTCTGATTCTCAAAAATAAAGAGATGGATATATTATTTCAATGAACAAAATGTCTAAATGTTTATACAATTTGTGATTAAGGTTCTCTTTATCAGATGAATTTATTTCATAGCAGAGAATATTCTAAATCATGAATTAGGGTATCTTAAAATAATTTGATAGGTCTATAGTCATATTTTGAATTTACTCTTTTGTCCGTGCTTATAATAGTTGTAGTTAAATTATGATTATCATTAATGTTGTAGATCATTTTGCCACATGTGGTTTATGAAAAAATATAATTTAATATCGTTTGGTATTTATTTTAGAGTATTTGTACAAAAAAAGATTTATTTTCGTGAAAAGAATTAGTGTTTATTATGGAACAGTCTTTTAAATACCTTACTTATAATGAGAATGATATCCTTTGGGGTATTTATGCCAATGTTGCTGGAGTTGCTGTTATTAAACCTGGGGAAAAATATCCTCCATCAGGTCATCCTAATAACTATAACTTCAAATGGGAAAATGGTCGTATTCTTGATGAGTTTCAATTACTATATATAACCCAGGGAACAGGTGTTTTTGAAACTAAAACTAAAAAATACAATGTAAAAGAAGGGGATACAATATTACTATTCCCTTATGAGTGGCATCGCTATAGACCAATGTTAGAAACTGGTTGGACAGAATATTATGTTGGCTTTAATGGTGGTTTTAACAATCAGATGATGCATTTCTTTAGTCCTGATAATCCTGTAAACTATATTGGATTTAATGAGCAGGTCCATCAATCTTTTAAAATAATATTACAACTGTCTAGTGAAGAAAAAATTGGTTTTCAACAAGCTATTGGAGGTCAAATTATATATTTATTAGGACAGGTTAGACTGATAGTTACAAACAATGCTTATGCAAACAATGCGATTGAGAGAATTATTAACCAATCACGTGTATATATGCGTTCGAATGTAACTGAAAATATTAGAATGGAAGATCTTGCGTGTGATCTAAAGATTAGTTATTCTCTTTTTAGAACTGAGTTTAAAAAATATACTGGAGTATCTCCTGGGCAATATCTTTTACAACTGAAAATACAATTGGCTAAGAATCTACTTTCAAACACTCAAATGTCGATAAAAGAGGTATCTTATAATTCAGGTTTTGAGTCTCCTTATTATTTTTCTAGAGTGTTTAAAAAGTATACCAATGCAACTCCATCAGAATTTAGACATCGTATTAGATCTCATTCATAATTTGATATATTCGGGTCGTCTTAATTGAAGACTGTTAACTTTTTTGTTCGAAATGAAATATTTTAATCTAGGGTTGTAGATCAGCTGAATCAAAAAAAGAGTTGCAGTATACATTAATGCAACCACAACTCTATTTGTACTCTTACTTGTATTTAGTCAATAATGATTGACCACTGATTTTAGTTCTAGTCAATAGGTGTTCCATTGGCTGCAATTGGCCAATATGGATTCTGGTATATTACAGACTCTGATGGAGTCCCATGTGACGATAACTGAAAGTGTGAGAATGCTATTGGTTCTAAGTAATGTGCTTTATTCCAATTGTATCCATCATATACTAGATTGTTTTTCTTAATAATCTGATAGGGCCTTAAATAATTACTATTACTTTGGTTTGATACATTAGGTGAATCAGATGTGCCTTCTGGGATCAAAGTAGAATTTCCTTTATCATCTTCATAGTCTTTCAATATTGCTCCTCCCCATAAATTGAAACCTTCAATTTGATAATTATGAACTTGATCCAATGCTCTCCAACGTTTTAAATCTCTCATACGAGATCCCTCTGCCATTAATTCACAACGTCTTTCTCTTCTTATATTGTATAGTGTTGCATCTATCAAAGCGCCTTTTGAGTATGCACCCCAGTCTCCCTTTGATTCCTTTGACATATCAGTTGAAGCGATAGTGATATTGAAATCAGGATTAACACCAGCTCTATTGCGTAAATCTCTCCAGCATTTACTTGCAGTTGCATCAATTCCTCCAGAAAGCAAATACGATGCTTCTATGTAGTTCAGATAGGCTTCTGTAGCCCTGAATACAATACTACCAAGTGTACTATTTTGCGACTGATTTTTATATCTAGAAACTCCTTTTTTAATGTCATAACCAGTAACACTTCGTCTTTCAGCAATTGAAATAATATTAGGTGCTTTAGCTGTATCAGCTTCTGTAATTATTTCACCTTTAGCTTTCATAAAAAGTTGAAGACGTTCATCTCGATTCTTTTTTACAAGTTTTACTGTTGTATCTCCAGAATATCCACTACCACTAGCATATATTGGAAGTCCATTGCTCATTAAGAACGATTCTACAAAACCTTTTGTATATCCTGAATTTCCTCCACTATCTTGTAAGTAATGATTCGTATGATGATATACATTTTCTGTTATATTAAAACTTCTCCAAAATATAACTTCATTAAAAATAGTTAAGTCTTCAGCGGAGAACATATCATAGTATGGGTTATCCCATATTTCTGGAGCATTTAGTTGGTGGTTATTATTTGTTAAGCTATACTCATTAATAACTTCTTTGGCTGCACTTTTGGACTCTTTTAAGAAATAATCTATTTCGCTATCAATATCGATAGTGAAATCACTTAGATAACTAAGACCTGCTCCTGTCCAACCTTGGCCTCCAGGAACATGGGCTGTCCCTTTATGGTACTTTAACCATGTTCCTTCAAATAGTGCCACTCTTGACTTAAAAAGTTGCGCTGCCGATTTGGTTAGTCTATTTTTACCTCCTGAAGGATTGTTTTTCATTAACATGATAGCAGAGTCAAGGTCTGAAATAATAAACCGTGCAACTAAATTTCGTGGTTGCCTTTTACTCGCTTCAATTAGCTCCTCTTTTTGATCCTTTAAGACTTTACGGATTATAGGAAAATCACCTAATGCTTGTAGCTTGTTAAAGTATTCATAAGCCCTTAGAAAATATACTTCTCCAATATAATGTTCTATATTCGTTTTATTTCCTCGAATTTTATCCTCTTTCCATTTAGGGATTACATCTTCAATGAAATAATTTAGTTTTCGTATTTTCGAAAAAGTCCAACTATCGACATTTCCAACACGATACTGCCCTGGTTTATATATTTTATTTGAGTTTGAGGTTGCCTGATTGTCTGTATTGTTATCATAACCAAAAGTTCCGATGCCCCAACCTCCATGTGTCGGAAAGCTATACTGAGTTATTGCATATGATGCTAATTGACTCTCTTCGTTTAGATATACTTGAGGAGTAACCTGATCTAACGGTTTCTTATCAAGAAAATCATCACAACTTGTCAACAAGAAAAGAACAATAGCGCTTGTGACAAGGGTATATTTTGAGATTATATTTTTCATTTTTAAATAATTAGAATGTTATGTTTGCTCCTATCGAAATAGTTTTGGAAAGTGGATATATTTTACCATCTGACCAACCACCACTAATTGTTTCAGGATCAAACATCTTACTCATCTTGGTAAAAGTCAATAGATTCTCTCCTGAGACATATAAGCGAAGTTTTGAAATCCCAACTCTTTTGGTAATGTTTTTACTGATGGTATACCCTAGTTGGATATTTTTCAGACGTAGATATGCAGCATTTTGAAGATATCTTGTTTGTGTTCGGGTGTTTTTTCCTCCTCTATCCATTAATGGACGTGGATAGTATGCATCCAGATTTGCTCCTAACTCATGTCCCTCAGGGCGGAAATAATCAAGGTGAGATTCAAATGCTGCAGCTTGCCACATATTTGAGTTTGCTCCCCAAAAATAAGGTCCCCCTAGTGCATAATCACGTTTACCAACACCTTGCCACAACATTCTAAAGTCGAACCCTTTAAATGCCATATCGATATCAATACTATATTTGAAACGAGGAGTGCTGTTTCCAATTATTTTCAAATCGCCATGATCATCCAATGTATTTGCACCACTGTTTATCTCTTCATCACCGTTAATATCTTGGTACATAATATCACCTGCAGCCCAATTATCACCAAGTGAATTCTGATTGTTCTTTTTCAGCCAATCATTCATCTCTTGATCTGTTTTGGCAATACCTTGTGTACTATAACCCCAAATCTCGTTATTCATTTTTCCTGAATACCATGTATCTAGATTTCCAGTTTCATTTGGATATCGTGTCACTTTTTGTTGGTCATCAGCCAATAATCCTCGTATACCATAACTGAAATCTCCAATATTATCACGCCATGCTAATTCCAACTCAAAACCCCAAGATTTCATATCCGCATTGTTGATCTTTGGAACATCCGTCCCTAGGGTGACAGGTAGTGAAGGAGCAGGTCCTACCATATTTTTCGTAATTCGATTAAAATAGTCAAAAACTACTGTTAATCGATTATCAAAAACACCTGCATCTAGACCAACATTCCATGATCGAACAGTTTCCCATGTCAATGAAGAACTCACTAATCCTGGACTATTAGCCGTATTTGTTTTCTTACCATCAATAAGCCATCCACCATTGTTTACTCCAATTGGCATCGTTACATAAAATGGATATAATTTTTTCGTATTTTGATTTCCTAATTCTCCCCAAGAGGCACGAAGCTTGAATGTGTTAACTGTATTTTTAATAGGTTTCCAGAAGCTTTCTTTTGATAGATTCCATCCTCCAGATACAGAAGGAAACAAGTTCCAACGTTTCTCTTGAAGAAACCTACTAGTACCATCATATCTGGCATTCAGTTCTATTAAATACTTCTCTTTGTAGTTGTAATTTAAACGACCAAAGAATCCTGCAGTAGACCATGCATTTTTCCCTCCACTAGTAATTATATCATCTCCTGTTGCAGTGTTAATTGTTGGGAGTTCACTTGTGATAAGATCTTTTCTATACCCTCCAAATTTTCTATAATTATTTGATTCTGACTGGAAGCCTGTAAGTAATGTGAAACTGTGATCATTAATATTTTGACTCCATTCAGAATAGATATTGGGATTGAAGTATGTGTTCTTTGCTGAAAATTCGGAAGCCATAGAGCTGCCAGGAGATGCATAGCCTGATGCTATTGGATAAGGCTTGTTATCTGTGTCGTATGCATAAACAGGCAATTCGTAACGGCTATTAAAGTATGTGTCTGTTCTATAGTTCAATTCAGAGATAATTTTAAATCCTTTTATTGGTTCAAAATCTAATCTAAATTGATTATATAGTTGGTCTTTTTCATCACTTTTTCGACCACCATTTTCAAGTTCCTGAATTTGACTTCCTTCCGCATAGTTACCATTCGGGTCTTTGGTTGGATTGACTGGCCAACGCCTTGCTATATTATGAAAAAATAGACTATTATGAGCAGATGCTGTCTTATAATTCTCTCGAATAAACTTACTACCATATTTTATTGTCAACTTATCTGCTAGTTTTGCAGTCACATTCGCAGTTAATGTGAAACGTTTGTAACTGTCCTGCGCATGTGTTAATAATCCATCTTGGCCTAGATAGTTTGTGGAAAGATAATATTGAACCTTTTCTGATCCTCCAGTCATATTAATTGCATGCTCTTGAGATGGAGCCCAACTTTTGTAGTGCTCTTTAAACCAATCAGTGTTTGCATTAGGCTTATCCCACAGTGCCCATCGACCATTATCTTTAGCGATAGTTTGATCTGTTATCTCCCCTTTTTGATATTGAATGATACGATCTATGGTTTCTTGATCAAACATAGGATTACTACCCGAGTTTTTTAACCCCTCATTCCAATAATTAGCAAAGTCTAATGAATTCATCATCTTTGGTAGAAGTAGAGGATCACTCCATCGGAAGTTTGTGTTATATGACACTTTCATACTACCTATCTTACCCTTTTTAGTAGTAATCAGAATGACCCCAAATGCTGCTCTTGAACCGTAGATAGATGACGCAGAAGCATCTTTTAGTACAGAAATGCTCTCGATGTCCTGTGGGTTTAATGAGTTCATATCTCCCTCCATTCCATCAATCAGTACTAAAGGACTTGAGTTCGACCCTCCTCCAATGGTTCCGGTACCCCTAATATTAATTTGCATCTTATTATTCAATGCACCACCACCACTTGTACCAAAGTTCATTCCAGCAACCAATCCCTGAAGGGCTTGTGTTACATTTTGAACTGGTCTATCTTCGATTTTTTCTGATGTTACTGAAGCAACAGAACCTGTGATATTCACTTTCTTCTGTGTTCCAAACCCTCTAACTACAACTTCATTTAAACCAGTAACATCTTCTTTCAGAGTTACGTTGATTACTAAATTATTTGAAATTTTGACTATCTGTTCTTTATAACCAATATAAGTGAATACAACTTCAGTATCTCCTTTATTTAAACGAATTGAATAATTTCCATCAAAATCAGATATTGTACCATTTAATGGATTTTTCTTTGAATAAATATTAACTCCAGGAATTGGCTCTCCTGAGACATCTGTTATTTTCCCCTTAATCGTTTTTTCTAATCCATCGTCCTTAATTATCTCTCGTGTGTTCTTGGAGAAATTATTGTTGGATACCGTGTTTGTTGCACCTGCTGATAAAGTGCATAGAATATTAATAATGAAAAAAAACTTCATAATTAATAGCCGCTTCGCTTTCCGTTTAATATTAAAACATTGTAATTTTTTGTGTTTCATAATTTTACTTTAGAAGATTTAATTAGTCGTGTTTGTTGATCGTGATTCATCTGAATTTATGAATCTATAGTAACTGGTTAATTCGATCAATACTCTATAAAAGTATAGTAAATTTAGTTTTAATAAAATGCACAATTTGCTAATTGTTTTGTATTTTTTAATATTTCTGAATGACTTATTACATTGTTGTTAATAAATCTTAGTGCATGTTTATCTGTAAGTCACTTTTGTTTTGTTATTCTGATCTCAATTCTCACAAATGATTGTTATTACACAATCTATAATACTCCTACATTTTAGCACCACTTTCTTAATTGAATTTTAATTCTTAAATTAAGAGTTATGGGAACATTGAAAAGAAGTCGTCGAAAATTTAGTTCTTCATTTAAATCTAAGGTAGTAATAGAGGCACTAAAAGAGCGAGAAAGCTTACAAGAGTTAGCTTTACGCTATGAACTACATGTGAACCAAATATCCAAATGGAAACAAGAGTTCCTGTCTAACAGTAGTATTGTTTTTACTCAAAAGAATAGAGAGAAAGATGATTCTATCAATAAAGACGAGCTGTACTCTAAGATTGGACGCTTGGAAATGGAGAATGAGTTTCTAAAAAAAAACTTAAATCTCTTCGAGGATCTATAAGTATAGATCTTCTCATTGAAAGAGAGTCTCCTCTTAGTATTCGTCAACAGTGTAACATTTTAGATATTTCTAGATCGACCTACTATTATAAGTCCAAAGGAGAATCTGATGAGAATATTGAGATGATGGATCTAATGGATAAGTGTATTATGGAATATCCAACATTTGGAGTTATTCGAATGCAGTCGATGTTACAAGATAATGGGTTATCTGCATCATATGAGCGTGTAAGAAGGTTGATGCGGAAAGCAAGAATTAGACCTATTCTATCCACGAAAGAATCTAACGAAAAAAAGAGAAGACAAGAATATCTATCCATATTTGTTAAATGGATTGAATGTCACATGAAGAAATCAGGTCTGGCAAATAGATATTACATATATTCCACTTCAAAAAGGTTTTATGTACATGACAGCAATTATTGATGTTTTTAGTCGATATATTGTAGGTTGGAATTTATCAAACTCTCTTGATGCATCTGTAAGTATAGATGTTGTAAAGAATGCAGTAGAGAAGCATGGTAAGCCTGAAATACTTAATAGTGATCAAGGTAGTCAGTTTACTTCAGAAGCTTATTTAAATATATTAAAAGAGTATTGTATCGCCATAAGTATGGACAGTAAAGGTAGAGCTCTGGATAACATCTATATCGAACGGTTTTGGAGAACAATCAAATATGATTACATTTATATCAATCCACCTTCTGATGGAATAGTCTTATACAAAGGTATACAGAATTGGTTAGAACATTACCATTACAGAGCACACCAAGGAATTAATAGAAAAAAACCATTTGAGCTCTATAGTAAAGTGGCATAATACATTAATTGTTTATGAAAGTTGGTTCAGTAAATTGAGGGTATTATAATCCTAGACTGTTATATTATTGATTAACAGGAGTGTGAAGTGTTTATCGATTTATTGATTATACTTTTTATATTGATAGTATAAAAAAAATCAGAGAGGTGTCCTCTCTGATTTTTTAAAAGCTGTTCAATTAAGTGATTTAATTCATTAGTGAACATGTTCGTTTTCATGTTTACTAATGATTCATTCATACATAAAAGATGTGTAGTTTATTAAAAAGTATTTTGTTGTTTCTTAATATACAATCTTTACACCACGAGGTGCATCCACTTTAGTTTCCACCTTTCCATCGATCTTCCTATGTTCTATATTTATTACCCCCAATGGTGTTGGATAACTTCCTTTAACCCAAGTCAATTCCCCTAGATTAGGTTTTATACAGATCTTCTTACACCCTGGTTCTAACACATGAACTCCTAATACATGATTACTTAACCATGCTGTTGGTCCAGATGCCCATCCATGGCAAAAACTATGTCGTAAACCTACATAACAATGGTCACCATATTTCCTATGAACATCAATTTTACCCTCTTTTGGCATTTCATCAATTCGGCCTGCATTCTTAATCCAGTTAATATTAAAGTCCTCCCAAAAACTAGTTGCTCCGAGATCCAACATTCCTCCCCAATAATCCTTCATAATTTCGATGGCTTCCTTGTATCTATTATCCTTTGCCAAGGCTTCAAGCATATAGTATCCATAGAATGTAGAGAAGTTCTGTGATCCTCCTTCAAGAATAACATCAGCAGCCTTTTCTGAGTCTGTATAGTTTGCTATGGATAGAAGAGCTGCTACCTGCTTACTCGATAGCTCTATGTTAGTAACTTTTTTCATCTTCTTAATCTTTGAGCGACACAGTTTTTTAACCTCTTTCTCATTTAAAGCATCAAGCATATATTCTCCGGCTCTCAATGTTTCTATTAACAGTGCTTGATATCCGTTTTTTATGCTCTTCTTATCGCCGCTAGTTGGCCAATCAAGAAAACGCCAACCATCTAATTGCTCATGTCCATCCTTATCTACTTTGGCGCAAAAGTTCTTTAATAACTTTCTTAGGTAATCTTCCTGTTCTTTTAAATATTTTATATTGCCTGTTGCCATATATAGTTCCTTTTGGATGATTACCCACCACATCGAATATGAACTAATAGAATTCATCCATTTATCAGCAGGTGTTACCGATCGAATATAATCCAATGTTTTTGGTACTACATCATTATATCCAAAAACATTAATAATGGTCATAACTTCGGGATGCATGTCACCAACCCAAACCAATCTGTCTCTCTTAATCCCATCCCACAAGTACTCTTGCATATTCAAATGAACAGTATAGGCTCCTGTTTTCCATATCTTATTTAATCTCGAATCATTACACTCGAAACTCCCTAAATAGGGAATATCGCGTAATTCTGAAATAGCACTTATCTCCTTTAGTTGCAACTTACGATTGCTATCTAAAAGATCAATCCTTAAGAATCGAAAACCAGTCGAGCCATATTCAACTTTTCCCATCCATGGAACTTTAACCTCAAAGTCACGCATTGAATGCTCATTTGTTGCCCCATCTTCTCCTATATTTGACATCGTCTCCGAAACGGATTCCCCAAAACGTAGTCTTAGTTTGATAGGTGTTGTGTTATCAAATGCTCCCGTTACTAATTGAATTCCTCCCTGAATCTCCTTGCCAAAATCTAAGATAATAGATGCTTTATGATCTTCGGTACTCATCATTTCACAATTGCCACCACCAAACAAATCTGCTTGATGAATTCCTGGTTTCAGCAGTTGATCAACATTTTTCAAAATATTATCTGAATAAGAGGATTGCCATAAAACTCGTTTTGGAGTAATATAACTTCGTTTTATTTGATTCGATTGTCCTTTAGTGTTTATTGTAACAAACAAACACCAAATAATTATTATATATTTCATATCCTTAATTTCTTAATATTCAACTGTTATTTCTCCCGATGATACACTATAGTAGTTGTATTTTGAACCTTTATTCTCCTTTTTAACTTGAGATTCATTACTAAATATCACATTTTCTGAACTAACAGGAACTCTTAAAATTGCTGCTGATTGATTTGGTACTTTCAGTTTTAATAAAGTTCTCTTTCCTTTTGTCTTAATGTCAAGTGAGATCTTTCCTTTTACTGTCGTAAAACTACAGCTTAGTGAATCTAGTCCTATTAGATCAGGATAAACACAGAACTCTTCGAATCCTGGTTTTATAGGTCGTATACCAGCCATATTTTTGTATAGTACAGATAATGGGCCTCCGCTCCATGCATGATTTACAGATGCCGTGTAATCCCATAACTCCCATAAAGTAGTACATGTAGGGTGATTCACCATTTTAGCATATCGTTTTTTGAACCGTTCTATAGCAAATTTTCCTTCGTCCATTTTAAATAATGCTTCCATTACATATTTCTCCATATATGGACTTGCATGTTCTACATTCTTAAATAGATTAATTATCACGGAATATTTTTCTTTATCTGCAATTCCCGAGATTACTGCTAAAGCATTTCCTCTATCATCGATCTCATCTTTATAGGTTGTTGATCGATATCCATTTTTAGTCCAATAATCATGGTTAACCCTTTGTTTGATCTTATCCATGTTATTTTTTATCTTTAATGCTTCCTCATGTTTGCCTAATTCTTCAGCCATATATGCCAAATTATCTAATGCAATATAGTACCAAATATGTTCCGATAGATTTCTGTCAATTTGAGTTCCCCAATCTCCCCAGGTCCAACCTCCTTTACGAAATGGTACAGCTCCATTATCTTCTACTTTCCAGAGACTTAAATAATCTTTTATATGTGGGTATGCCTTTTTAAGCATTTGTCGATCGCCAGTGTATTTGTAATAGTTTCCTATTCCGAATTGTCCCACAGCTGCGAGTATCTGCTGTGGCAACTCTTTGTCCCAATTGCCTGCTGGAATTGGACCAAAAAGAGTGTGGTCCGCTCTTTGCCAATCAAAAAGTTCGTTGTACATCTTCTTTGATAATGCTAATGCCTTACTATCTAATAGATAAAATGATTCTTCTGACAGTATGATACCATCACCAATCCATTGTGCTCTTTCTCTATCAGGACAATCAAAATATGTATCTCTCATATTTACATATAATGTTCTTTGTGCCTTCTTGAAATATTTCATCAAATATTCATCAGCTACTTTAAAAGTACCATCAAATTGGGTGTCGTAACCAGATTCCATATAACCGACTTCTATTACGTCAATGCCCTCTTCCACAATAAAATGTATCTCGTGTCCACTTAGCCATGGTAAATGTATATATTCTTGTTCTCCTTCTTTTGTAATATACTCACCTCGAAGAGGAACATCATTCAATGTCCTTAGGTTTCCAGGATTAATTTTAATGTACTTTCCTTCTGACGATTTTACTTTTATGTATGCATGATATTGCATATCATAAGGCAGCTTGACAACAATACGATTTCCCTCTCTTTTAAAATCATCAATCTTTGTCAAAGCTTTAGTCTTAAATAGTGGAATCGGTCGTTTTACTAGTTTATTCCATGGAGATGCTCCTTCTAAACCCGAATTCTGTGCCTGATACCATTTTGAATCATCATAATCTTGTTCTATCCAGCTTTTATTATATTCACGAGCATCGAATCGAATATTAGATTCTGGTAAACGAAAATTGCCTTGTGGATTCCCCGTTGATTTATAAGCCTTACTTCTCTTAATATGCCATGTGCTATCTGTTGAAAACTTTTCATTATCTAAAAAGAAGCCGGCTTTCTTACTGTCTTTATGTGAAAAACCTTCTCGTCCATAATACCACATTAGAACGGCAATAGTATTTTTCCCTTCTCTCATAAATGGAGCTAAGTCTACCTCATCAAAGTAAGTGTCTTTATGATTTGGTCCTCTTTTCAGCTGTCCTTCAAATATGGCTAATTCCCCATTGATGTATAACCAGTACTTGCTGTCTGCTGCTATTTTGGTTATCAACTCTTTGGGAGATTTGGAGATCGTAACTTCTTTTCTTATTTGATACCATTGATTTGCTTCATGTTTAAAGTTAGGATGACTTATCCATTGAGCTTTTGGGGAATGAGCTCCACATCCTACTATTAGTAAGAAGCTAAATATAGTTAGTAATGCTAGTCTGTTAATCTTCATAAAAAATCGATATTTAAAAATATTGGAACCAAATTTCTAATAAAAAGTCAATTTAATCAATGCACTACTTAAAGGATTCTTTACACAAAATGACTGATTAAGAGATTTCAAAGTTTACTCTTTTACTTCCCTAATTTTCTTCGGGAATATTTGTAACTATTTACTATGATATTCGTCTTATAAATGTTGGATCAGTAATAATAGTTTATTTCTGTTGTTTTGATTATCAATAATATCAGGGTGTAGCTAAGTGTAAAATAATACATGTTCTTGTGTGCTTTATATCGAATGGTAAGATTTGTAGCTAATAGTTTGTCTAGGCTCAATCTTAGGTGAAGTAATTTACAGATCTAAAATGCAAAGTGAATGATGTTATTGTTTTGTTTGTTGAACTTCATATGATCACGGTGGCATTGAAGTTTAATTAGTTTATGATTCTGTGTATTATATTTTATGAAAGTGTTTTTAATGATAAATGTTTTGTGTTATGAATAGAGTAGCTAATGTTCTGTGTTTTTTCATGATCCTTGTTTTTTCTTTACCAATGAGTAGCTATGCTTATGATAGCCAAAGAGGAGAGAAAGGCAATGGTTCTATTACTAGAGTTACTAAAAACATTAAAAACTTCTCTAGATTACAAGTATCTAATGCAATTAATGTGAATGTGAGAGAAGGAGAGAAGTACGATGTTGTGGTGGAGACCGATGAAAACCTTCAGGATAATATAGCCGTTGAGTTGAATGGAGACAAATTGTCTATTTATGTGAGAAAGTCTATTCGTAATGTCACGAAGATGGATGTGTTTATTACAATGCCTAAATTAGAGGGAGCTTCTACTTCAAGTTGTGGATCAATTAAAGGGTTTGGCACCTTCTCTTGCGATGCACTTTATGTAAAAGCATCCTCCGCTGGAGATATTGATTTAAATATTATAGCAAAGAGAGTAGATGCAAAGGTTAGTAGTGCTGGGAATATTGATATAAAAGGAACAACCAATGAATTATATGTCTCATCCTCTTCTGGTGGCGATTTTGACTCTAAAGATTTAAAATCACTAGTTGCAAAAGTTAGAGCTTCTTCGGGTGCGCGAATTCGCCTTAATGTGAAGAACGCTTTTATTGGACAGGCCTCTTCGGGTGCGAATATCAGATATTCTGGAAATCCTGAGAATGTGGATGTTTCTACCTCTTCTGCTGGAGATATCAAACATGTAAGATAGAAATATTGTTGTTCCTATTATATATCTTTGTATGCAATGAAAAGAAGAGATTTTATTACAAAAACATTATGCTCTGGACTTGCACTCTCATTAAGTAGTTGCAGGTCTAACTCACCTCAAGGAACCTGTACCTTTGGTCTAGTTACCGATGTGCATTATGCAGATCGTGATCCTAAACTTGAATGGAATCGTTATTATAGAAATGCTTTTGATAAGTTTAAAATAGCGATTGACTATTTTAATACTCATAACCCAAACTTTGCGATATGTCTTGGGGATATTAAAGATCAAAAAAAACAACCAACGTTAGATTCAACACTTAGTTTTTTAGAGAAAATTGAGAATGTCTTCTCTCTCTTTCGTGGAAATAGATATCATGCACTTGGTAATCATGACCTTGATAGTATTTCTAAAACTCAATTTCTTGATCGGGTTACCAATACTGGAATCGACAAAAACCAAAGTTATTACTCTTTTGATGTAAACAATATTCACTTTATCGTTTTAGATTCTTGTTTTAGACAAGATGGGGTGCCATATGATTCAGGAAATTTCCAATGGTTCGACGCTTCTATACCTTCAGAGGAGTTACTTTGGCTAGAGAAAGATTTGAATCAAACTAGATATCCTTCCATCGTCTTTGTTCATCACCCTCTAGACGATTTTAATCTTCCTGACAAGAGAATATCTATTTCTAATGCGGGGGATGTAAGATCTATACTTGAGAAAAATGATAAAGTGAAAGCCGTTTTTCAGGGACATCATCATGATGGAAATTATTGTCTTCATAACAATATTCATTATTATACAATGAAGTCGGTAGTAGATGGTCCAATAGAAAATAATTATGCTTTAGTCTCTGTGGATATGGAACAATCGAAAATATCTATCCAAGGAAAAGGCGATACAGATTCTGTTGACTTTGCCCTGATTTAGTATCATTTAATATATTTATTCCAGTGAAGTATCCATCTCCTCCAAAATATATAGAGAAGATGGATATTTTCTTCTAAACCATAGGTTGTCTATTTTAAAAGCGAATGATTACCCTTCTATTGTACTGGTCCTTTAAGTATGGGGTAGAACTACAAGCTGATTCAATTGAGGGTGAACGCTCTCCATATCCTTTTATTGTGATTGGATTTGTTAAAACTCGCTGAAGGTAGGTCCCAACAACTTTTGCTCTATTAACCGACAGTTCCTCGTTATATGCTTCACTACCTTTGATATCAGTGTGTCCTTCTACTTTTACCTTAACCATTGGATGTGCTTTTAAGTATCTAATTAATAAGTCTAACTTTTCCTTATCTTTTGTCCCCAATCGTATACTATTAAAACGAAAATAGATATTTTCTTTTGTAGAATTCTTTCTCCATTTAAACTTATGATTTGTAGCTTCTATAAAGTGTTTTTGATATGTGGAGAATATTTTATCATCTTGGACATATTGCGGTAGACGACTATCCAAATTCGTTGCAATGTATATCTCTACCCTGCGGTTTTTAGTATCCTTCTTCATCTTCACCTTTTTTCTATTGGGAATATCTTCCCCGAAGTACTTCATGATAAGTTGAGACCTTGATACTCCATGGTTAAGAAGAAATTTCTCTACCATCATAGCTCTTCTTTCTGATAGTGTGATATTATATCTTTTACTTCCACAACTATCTGTGTGTCCTGAGATATATGCTGTTTTATTTGGGCTCTCTCTTAATGTCTTTGCAATTTTTTGTAGGTTTCTAACCTCCTTTTGTTGCAATAGGGTAGAGTCAAAACCAAAATATACCTGCTCTGCTTGATAAGTCTCCTCTCTCTTTTTCCTTTTTAGATAGATTCTATTGTAAATATCTCCATGTAGAAGATTGACCTCTTTGGCATTCACTGTCGTATCTAAATAGCCTTCTGCATGGACTCTTAATTGTATCTCTCTCTTTTCAATATTTCTTAAGTCAACCTGCCCTTTTTTGTCTCTTGATATAATGGTTGAATCCTTATCTATATAAAGCAGATGACAGTCTTTTATCGGTTTGTCTGTTCCTTTTTCTCTAATCAAAATGTGATATACGAAATAGTCAAATAGATTTGCATTGAAGCGATAGATGTCGTCTTGCCCTTTTCCACCTGGTCGATTACTGCTAATAACCCCTTTTTTGTATTCTCTTATATAATCCATCCCTATATCATCATAGGAGCTATTGATGTGTAGAGGAAAGTGGTGTACTCCGATTTTATCTGGTTTTATTAAATGGGTATAGTAAAGATCATATCCACCAAAACTACATCGACCATTGGAGCTAAACACCAATAAACTATCAGAAATAATATGGGGGAAGGATTCGTTCATATTGGTGTTGATGTTTTTCCCAAAAATGATCGGCACTCCCCATTTCCCATCCCTCTTTTTTGATATATATAGGTCCGACATATTGGGATCGTCTTTCTGTTCCGAGACAAATACAAGAATATCTTGCGTGGAATTTAATGTAGGATTGCCTATGGATCTATTTTCAAATTTAGGAAGTATAACCTCTGTTGGGTTTATAAACCTCCCTTCATCATTCTTGGTAACCTTATAGATCGATAATCTCCGCTTCTTGGTCCTTTTTATGAACTCTTTCTCTCTATTGAGACTCGTTTTAGTAAACCATAATGTCTCTTGTGCATAGTGATTTGGAATACAATGATATTTATTGCGGACATTAATATTACTACGTTTAATCTCATCGGTTTTATTATCTATCAAAAAAGTATGGTATACTGGCATGATATCAACCATATACTCCATATTTCGAAGGTCTGTTTCATCTTTATTACTTGCAAACAAAATATGATTCTGAACGAATTGTGGTGCAATTTCTGATTGTGGCGTATTCAATTCTGAATAATTGAAAATATCAATCTTATCTTTTGTTCTTTCGATCTCTTGGAGTATTATTTGAGTGTATTCAATCCACCTCTTTGAAGTGTCAGAGTGTGTCCTTTTATAGAAATCTCTAAAAAGTTCTAATGCCTCATGATATGCTCTTTTTTGATATAATTGATCTCCATACGCTTTCGTATACTCCCAATAGTCAGGACTGATGGAGACAGCTTCTTTTAGATGCTTTTCATACTCTTGGTCATGATGAAGATACTGATGATATAGGGCCAACTTGTATTGACAAATTGCTCTCTCTGTATCTGTTAAGTTCTTTTCATCTGAACAATACTTCTCTGTTATTGCAATAGCTTTATCTATCTTTCCTTTTTTTACATACCTCTCCACTTCGGCAGGCTGTGCCACACATCGACATATCGGATATAAGAGTAAAATGAAAAAGATGAAACGAGTTTTCATATATTAAAATTGTCTAGGATTGATGATTCTCTTTTTGTCTCTTAGTCTGTAACTAATCATTAATTCATGACTATTGCTCCCATACTGGCTCAAAGCCCCTAAGTCATAGTCATACGAATAACCAATGGTTACTGATTTAGATATATTATATGCCATCATAAAGATGATACTTCTCAAGTTTCGTAATGTTGACCCTACCCAAAATTGGTTCTGGAGTAAAAAATCTAATGTAATGTCCCCATGATACCCTGTTGTGCTTAAGTAGCGAACAATAAATGAGGGCTTTATATAAATACTCCTGTCTCTGGTAATTGGACTGACAAACCCACCAAAAAGATAATAATGCCTCGACAATAAACTAAAGGTGCTTTCATATTGAGTACTTCTTGCATAAGCATATTTTTCTTCAAATAGATGTCGTATCGATATTCCGCCATACCACCTAATACTATAGAGGTAAAGACCTAAGTTCAGGTCTGGTGTATAGCGACTATCATTACTTTGTTCATATATCTTATGGTCATATAATGATTTGGCAATAGTCTTACTCCAATCAATTTCATCTTTCAATATCCCTCCTTGCAATCCAAACGATAACTTTGTTTGGTGGTCTAACTCTAACTGATAGGATAGGTTTAGATAGAATGAATAGGAATATTCAGGACCTACCTTATCCGTGTAAAAAATAGCTCCTAGCCCTAGATTATAACCTTGAATTGGGCCATCAACCATTAAAACGGTGGTGGTTGGTGCTCCTTTTACCCCAATCCATTGAGAACGATAGGCTAGAGTGGATTGTATCTCATCATTTGTTCCTGCATAACCCGGGTTTATTAACATCTTGTGAAAAAAGTATTGACTATTCATCGCATCTTGTTGCGCTTGTGCCTCTTCCACAAGAAGCACAAATGTGAATGTTATCAATACCAACCACCTAATCATTACTTCCTCCTCTTATTAGAAGCCACCCTTTCAATGTCGGATAGTTTGGAATTTCAATTAAATAGTAAACCGTGCCATCTGTAACAACTTTTTGTCCTCTCGTTTTACCATCCCATACTTTGGTCGTATTGTTATAATTTTCTATCTGTATGATCTCTTTTCCCCACCTATTGAATATAAATACCTTATTATGTGGATACCACTCAATATTTTGAATAATCCATTTATCGTTTAAGCCATCCCCATTGGGTGTGATCGTATTGTATGGGCGTACTTTGTTAAAATCCTCGATCGAAAGATCAATCTTTTTATATTGACTTTCACATTGTTGGTCTTCTCTTATCACGTATATAGTCTCAGGTAGCGTATTACTCCATGGAATACTTATTTCGCTGCTTTGTGTCTGTGCAATCAATTCTTTTATTTCTTTCGAACCATATATTGTATAGGTGCTTTGAGCATCGTAAAAAGGAGAAAAAAGAAGGTTTATGGTAGATTGGTCGTAGTTCTTTTTGAGTTCATAGTCGAAATCTAATGATCTATGTGTCTCTATTTCAAATTCTCCAACAATCTCTTTATATAGGATCTCCGGTTGAGATGCTTCTATGTACATCTTACCATAAAGATCCACACTCTCACTTGGAACCTTGAGCAATATATTAGATGATTTCCCACCAACGATAGTGACTTTAGGATGCAATGGTTGTCTTTGGCTATCTAACACTTCATAGTGAACCCCCTCTTTTATACCATTTATCTTGATGGTTAGTGGTGCTTCGTAAGGATAACACAGTTCATCCATTTTGACCTTAACAGGTGTAAAATTTTGATGTCTTGGAATATTAATAATATAACATCTAAAGCAATCTTTATTAGTGCTCTTATTGGATGAAAGAATCGCTTTATCAATAAAAGGTTCTTTGGTATTTATTGCCTTATACACAAAGTGCCCCCCTTTTTTTAGTTCAAATATTCCGTTGGTCCCGATGGTCTTCATATTGGCTTGAAAACAATCGTTGTTGTCATTCTCACTAAAATTATCCTCGATGGTTTCCTTTCCATTCAATATAAAGATGTCGTCTAAATGAACTTCTTCATTACATGTAGGATAGATATAACAACATCCCTCTGCATGTTCATTGGTTAATAGATCTGTTATGGTATAATAAAAAGAATCTCTATTTTTAGTTTTAATCTCTTGTTTATAATGAAACACACCATGTTCATTCATCTCAATACAATTCCCTTGTTTCGTAACCAAAGTATGCAGTGTGTACTTAAGTCGATGTTGAAAAGTACTGTAATCATTTTTTGAAACGTCCCCTTCTAAATGATCTCCTCTTAAAATGTAGCTCTCACTATTGCAAACCACTCTATTGGATGAAGTAGGATATGGCTGTGTCTGTATTATAACTGTTTGGAGTTCGGTCTTAATGTCATCAATTTGATACGGTATGCACCCACGCTCCACTTTAGGATAGATAACTATCTTTCCGTCCTTACTCAGTTCTGCATACCTTCTAATTGCGTCGCACCATTTGTAACTTGCTCCTGTTTTTAGATACTTGTCGTTCGTGTTAAGAGAAAAATATTGGGTCCTATCACGATATAAAATTATTTGATCCTCAATTCCTAAAGTAGAAGGTGTGATTTGTATCTCTCTGTCTATCCAGTTGCTATAACAGCCATCCTGTGTCTTTCCTCGAACATAGATGTGATACTTTCCAATACCGCTATATTGCAAAATACCACTAGTTGCATTTTTTGTTCGATACTCGATTGTTTTCCCATTGGGCATGTCGATAATCCATTCATAGTGGTCCATGGTCGCCCCAGACAGTTCAAGTTCAAAAGAACTATTGGCACGATATAATGACTGACCTTCTACCAAAAAAGGGAAACATAGCAAGAATACTATAGCGTTTCTTATAAGATCATTCATACCTTCTACTCCAATTTACTATGCTCTCTATTTAAATGAGATTCTAGGTTGTGGCTTTATGGTTGCTTTAAAACCTCCCATACTACCTTTTTTCTGTTTTAACTGTACGTCTGATGGGTTTTTAACTTCAATAATGCTGATAGTAAGAGTTTTATTGACATTGTCTGTGTTGGTGTATAAAGAACGGAACTTATCTTTAGGTATCACTATCTTCTTTGTAAACCCCTCTGTTCTTCTCGTAGCTTTAAAACTGAGAGTTTCCACTTTGTTTATTTTACCATCTTCCACATTGTATATAACTTTATATACTCCATCAACGGTCGCGGTGATATGTAAATTAAATTCAATTGGATTAAATGAACTTTTTCTTACTATAATTCGACCTATTTTGGTTCTCGGAGCAACCATACTACACTGAACCTTATTTATAATCTTTGAAGTAATTTCCCACTCTGCTGCAATTACTTCAAAATCTTTGAATATTTGTGAGGAAACACAACCACTAATATCTCTTACCCTACTATAGATGGTATATTCTCCACAGTCATTCCATGTCCTGGTATATCTACTTTGTTTGATCTTGTTCTCAAAGTAGATATCATCTTTTTTCTTATTGATTATTAACCAATGACATTCTTCTATTTTATCCGTTTCTGAATCCAATCCTACCCTAAATGTTGCCATCTCTCCTTGGATGATCTTGCTACTGTTAATAACCTTACTATCTTGTGCTTGAAGGGTGTGAAAGTAAAAAAATAGATGTGTGAACAATAGTAGGAGTCTTTTCATCGTTTCAGTTTTTAGTTAAATTTCGTTCCAAAAGTAATTAAAACAGACAATGATTAACAAAATAAAACATATGTGTTTTTAGTGATATTTTGAAATGTTCATGATATTCTATTTTCTTATAGATCTATAAGTCTGTTTATTTTCAATCATACAACCTGATGATTTAAGTGAATATTGCATTTTATTTATATTTATTAACTAAGAATTATGTTACGTTTGGGTTATTATTGCTTTTCAATATAAAATGTTGCTTATGAAAATTATATCTATATTTATTTTGCTGTTCTGTTTGTTGCCATTGAAAGGAGATGTTTTAGCATCAACCGTTTGTAGTTCTCCAACAGATCTCTTTATAGAGTCCTATTTTAAGAATATTGATAAACATGATAAATGTTGTAAAAATCATAAAAAGCATCACACTTCAAAAAAAAGCAAGCACTGTAAGAAGAAGCATCATCATGGAAAAAAACATCACTATCATGATCATTACTACTATGCCAAACCTGTTCACCATAAATGTAATCGTCACCATGTCGTTGTTGTAAAACCAAAACCTCAAAAATATACTACAACAGTTGTTGTTAAAAAACCAGGACCAGATTATGTGTTGGTCCAAGGAGAATGGAGATATGATAAAAGATATAATGAGTATGTCTATGTAGAACCACATTGGGTGAAGAAGCCTGCTAAAAAATCAGTTTGGATTAAAGGAACTTGGAATACATCTAATGGAGGTTATGTTTGGGTTTCTGGAAAATGGAGACTTTAGCAATATTACGTATCTATTTGAAAAGCATGTCTTGTTCACAATGACTTCTATTGCTTTTATTGAGTAAATATTTTTAAATAACTGAAATCCAATCGAATTTACGGAGGACTGTAACAGTAGATAAACATGTTATGGTTCTGTTTATTCGTATTGTAAAGGTTCGATATGCAATCCGATAAGAGATATCATCAAAATTCACTATTTTCATTACTACGACTATTGGAGATGGAAAGTAATAGGGGAGGAGCCAATGCCTTTTCGTTTCATTTAAGATAATCATTCATCGTCTGTAACAATTTCCGAACAATTTGTAGACTCTTTACCTGACAGTGTCTAGTTTTCTTTGTTTATACTTTAAAGAGTAGATGATAGCTGTTTCTACCTGACTTTGTTCATGGTTTGCTCATGGTTTGTTCATGCTTCAGTCATCGAATCGATGGAGAATCGATGGACAAACCATGAGCAAAGGATGGACAAACCATGGACAAAGCACCTATCAATCCCTATGGATTCCCTTTGGATGTCCCTCAATAGAGGTTGTCCAGAAAATTATGGATATTGCAAAGGTTGTTTTCCAAGAAACTGTTTTCTTGGAAGTGATTTATCATAACTTAAATAGATGTCTTAAGGTTTTGGATGTTTTTCCACGATAGTATGGTTTTAGTGGATGAGTCTTTTGGTGTCAATATTTGATTTGAGATGAACCGTGTTCGGAATGTATCTGTAGGGATGAAAAAAAGATGTGTTTCATAACATGTTTTGGATTAGTGCGATAGCAGGTGTTTTACGTTGGGTAGGTAAAATTAACTGTTTTTTTATTTGGAAGTAAAGCAAAAAAAGCCCTTTCTTTGCAACGCTTTCGAGAAAAACGATAGCGAGTTCTTAATGGTTTTGATTCAATGTTTTTTAGTTTTTCGGAGACGAAAAATAAATGAAAAAACATTTGGAGTTTAAAGATAAAATGTTTTATCTTTGCAACCGCAAAAACATCGGCGCAACGGCGACGATGGATGAATAAGAGATAAGTTCTTTGAAGATATTTTTTTGATAATGACAAGTACAAAAAAGCAACCGTCAATCAATAGATTTTTGAGTTTTTGTTGAGCTAAATTAATTAACTTTTTATACAACGAAGAGTTTGATCCTGGCTCAGGATGAACGCTAGCGGGAGGCCTAACACATGCAAGTCGAGGGGTAACGGAGGTAGCTTGCTACCAGACGACGACCGGCGCACGGGTGAGTAACGCGTATGTAATCTGCCTTGTACAGAGGGATAGCCCAGAGAAATTTGGATTAATACCTCATAGTATTATTGAGTCGCCTGGCTCGATAATTAAAGCTCCGGCGGTACAAGATGAACATGCGTGACATTAGCTAGTTGGTAAGGTAACGGCTTACCAAGGCAACGATGTCTAGGGGTTCTGAGAGGATGATCCCCCACACTGGTACTGAGACACGGACCAGACTCCTACGGGAGGCAGCAGTGAGGAATATTGGTCAATGGACGCAAGTCTGAACCAGCCATCCCGCGTGAAGGATGACTGCCCTATGGGTTGTAAACTTCTTTTATATGCAAATAAACCTACTTTCGTGAAAGTAGCTGAAGGTAGCATATGAATAAACACCGGCTAACTCCGTGCCAGCAGCCGCGGTAATACGGAGGGTGTAAGCGTTATCCGGATTTATTGGGTTTAAAGGGTACGTAGGCGGTAATATAAGTCAGTGGTGAAATCCTGCAGCTCAACTGTAGAACTGCCATTGAAACTGTATTACTTGAGTATACTTGAGGTAGGCGGAATGAGTAGTGTAGCGGTGAAATGCTTAGATATTACTCAGAACACCGATTGCGAAGGCAGCTTACTAAGGTATAACTGACGCTGATGTACGAAAGCGTGGGGAGCGAACAGGATTAGATACCCTGGTAGTCCACGCCGTAAACGATGATTACTCGCTGTTGGCGATACACAGTCAGTGGCTAAGCGAAAGTTTTAAGTAATCCACCTGGGGAGTACGATCGCAAGATTGAAACTCAAAGGAATTGACGGGGGCCCGCACAAGCGGAGGAACATGTGGTTTAATTCGATGATACGCGAGGAACCTTACCTGGGCTTAAATGTACGGCGACCGGTCTAGAGATAGACCTTTCTTCGGACGACGTACAAGGTGCTGCATGGTTGTCGTCAGCTCGTGCCGTGAGGTGTCGGGTTAAGTCCCATAACGAGCGCAACCCTTATCTTTAGTTGCTAACAGGTTAAGCTGAGGACTCTAGAGAGACTGCCACCGTAAGGTGAGAGGAAGGTGGGGATGACGTCAAATCAGCACGGCCCTTATGTCCAGGGCTACACACGTGTTACAATGGTCAGTACAAAGGGCAGCTACCTGGCGACAGGATGCTAATCTCTAAAACTGGTCTCAGTTCGGATCGGAGTCTGCAACTCGACTCCGTGAAGCTGGATTCGCTAGTAATCGCGCATCAGCCATGGCGCGGTGAATACGTTCCCGGGCCTTGTACACACCGCCCGTCAAACCATGGAAGCTGGGGGTGCCTGAAGTCTGTTACCGAGAGGAGCGGCCTAGGGTAAAACTAGTGACTGGGGTTAAGTCGTAACAAGGTAGCCGTACCGGAAGGTGTGGCTGGAACACCTCCTTTCTGGAGCCGACAAGAACGGTTTAAGAAAATCGACAGATTAGGTTGTTTTTTCTTGTCATATCAAAAAAACCTTATATACCCACATGACCAACGTGGTGATAGCGATATGCTGAAATACTAAGGTGGTTATGTTTTTATAGCATAGTCCCGTAGCTCAGCTGGTTAGAGCGCTACACTGATAATGTAGAGGTCCCCAGTTCAAGTCTGGGCGGGACTACATTTAAGATAACGCAGGTTATTGGGGGGATTAGCTCAGTTGGCTAGAGCGCCTGCCTTGCACGCAGGAGGTCATCGGTTCGACTCCGATATTCTCCACACATTTATACTGATTAACTAATTAGTGTATATAAGTTCTTTGACATTCTGGAAGAAGTAATCTGTAAAAAGAATACAACAGTAATATTTTAGATTAACGAAAAGGTTAATGTAATAGAAAGTAAGTAAGGGTGTATGGTGGATGCCTTGGCTCTTAGAGGCGATGAAAGACGTGATAAGCTGCGATAAGCTTTGGGGAGGTGCAAACAACCTATGATCCGAAGATTTCTGAATGGGGCAACCCAGCCAATTTATTGGTTATCTGATTATGTCAGAGGCAAACCCGGAGAACTGAAACATCTAAGTACCCGGAGGAAGAGAAAACAAAAGTGATTCCGTTAGTAGTGGCGATCGAACGCGGATTAGCCCAAACCAATTACGTTTCGGCGTGATTGGGGTTGTAGGACTGCAATATGAGATTATGCGTGAAGTGGAAGTAACTGGAAAGTTACACCAAAGAGGGTGAAAGTCCTGTACACGTAAGCAAATATGATCTAGCAGTATCCTGAGTAGGGCGGGGCACGTGAAACCCTGTCTGAATCTGCCAGGACCATCTGGTAAGGCTAAATACTCCTAAGAGACCGATAGTGAACCAGTACCGTGAGGGAAAGGTGAAAAGTACCCCGAACAGGGGAGTGAAAAAGTACCTGAAACCATACACTTACAAGCGGTCGGAGCATATTTATATGTGACGGCGTGCCTTTTGCATAATGAGCCTACGAGTTACTCCTCACTGGCAAGGTTAATAGTTTAAGGCTAGGAGCCGAAGCGAAAGCGAGTCTGAATAGGGCGCTAAAGTCAGTGGGGGTAGACGCGAAACCGTGTGATCTACCCATGGGCAGGTTGAAGTCTTGGTAACACAAGATGGAGGACCGAACCAGGGAGCGTTGAAAAGCTCTTGGATGACCTGTGGGTAGGGGTGAAAGGCCAATCAAACTCGGAAATAGCTCGTACTCCCCGAAATGCATTTAGGTGCAGCCTTGGATATAGTATTGCAGAGGTAGAGCTACTGATTGGATGCGAGGGCTTCACCGCCTATCAACTCCAGACAAACTCCGAATGCTGTAATATGATTACCAGGAGTGAGGGCATGGGTGCTAAGGTCCATGTCCGAAAGGGAAAGAACCCGGACCATCAGCTAAGGTCCCCAAGTATATGTTAAGTTGAACAAACGAGGTCTGATTGCATAGACAGCTAGGATGTTGGCTTGGAAGCAGCCATTCATTTAAAGAGTGCGTAACAGCTCACTAGTCGAGCGATCGGGCATGGATAATAATCGGGCATTAAACATATCACCGAAGCTATGGATTTAATGGACTACCATTAAGTGGTAGGGGAGCATTCTAACCAGCGTTGAATGCATACTGTGAGGTGTGCTGGAGCGGTTAGAAAAGCAAATGTAGGCATAAGTAACGATAAGGGGGGCGAGAAACCCCCCCGCCGATAGACTAAGGTTTCCTGATCAACGCTAATCGGATCAGGGTTAGTCGGGACCTAAGGGAAAGCCGAACGGCGAACTCGATGGACAACAGGTTAATATTCCTGTACTTTGTATAATTGTGATGGGGCGACGGAGTGATGAAAGCACCGCGTACTGACGGAATAGTACGTTGAAGGGCTTAGGTTATGATATGTGTAGGCAAATCCGCACATTGAGCTGAAACCTGATAGTACCAAGCGTCTTCGGACAATTGGATAGTGTGCCTAAGGGCTTCCAAGAAAAACCTCTAAACGTAGATTATACAGACCCGTACCGCAAACCGACACAGGTAGTCAAGGAGAGAATCCTGAGGCGCTCGAGTGATTCATGGCTAAGGAACTAGGCAAAATCGATCCGTAACTTCGGGAGAAGGATCGCTCCTCGTAAGGGGAGCCGCAGTGAAAAGGCCCAGGCGACTGTTTATCAAAAACACAGGGCTTTGCTAAATCGAAAGATGATGTATAAGGCCTGACACCTGCCCGGTGCCGGAAGGTTAAGTGGGGGCGTTATCTTCGGAGAAGCGCTGAAATGAAGCCCCGGTAAACGGCGGCCGTAACTATAACGGTCCTAAGGTAGCGAAATTCCTTGTCGGGTAAGTTCCGACCTGCACGAATGGTGCAACGATCTGGGCACTGTCTCAGCCATGAGCTCGGTGAAATTGAAGTATCGGTGAAGATGCCGATTACCCGCAACGGGACGGAAAGACCCCGTGAACCTTTACTGCAACTTCACATTGATTCTGGGCATGTAATGTGTAGGATAGGTCGGAGACAATGAAGCGGCGTCGCTAGGCGTTGTGGAGTCGTCCTTGAAATACGACCCTTTGCCTGTTTGGAACCTAACTCAGCGATGAGGACATTGTGTGGTGGGTAGTTTGACTGGGGTGGTCGCCTCCAAAAGAGTAACGGAGGCTTCTAAAGGTACCCTCAAGACGATTGGTAACCGTCTGTAGAGTGTAATGGCACAAGGGTGCTTGACTGTGAGACCAACAAGTCGATCAGGTACGAAAGTAGAGCATAGTGATCCGGTGGTTCCGTATGGAAGGGCCATCGCTCAAAGGATAAAAGGTACTCCGGGGATAACAGGCTGATCGCTCCCAAGAGCTCATATCGACGGAGCGGTTTGGCACCTCGATGTCGGCTCGTCACATCCTGGGGCTGGAGAAGGTCCCAAGGGTTGGGCTGTTCGCCCATTAAAGTGGCACGCGAGCTGGGTTCAGAACGTCGTGAGACAGTTCGGTCCCTATCTGTTGTGGGCGCAGGAAACTTGAGAGAAGCTGCTGCTAGTACGAGAGGACCGCGGTGGACAAACCTCTGGTGTATCAGTTGTGCCGCCAGGTGCATTGCTGAGTAGCTACGTTTGGAAGAGATAAGTGCTGAAAGCATCTAAGCACGAAGCTCCACTCAAGATGAGGTTTCCTTAGAGGGTCGTTGGAGACTACGACGTTGATAGGCTGCAGGTGTAAAGGTTGCGAGACCAAAGCCGAGCAGTACTAATTACCCGAAACTTTCATTAGAATAAAGTATGTTGTATTCTAGGATTCCTTCTTCCAGGAGAAATGTCAAAATCATATTGAACTATGTATATTGATTAATATTATTAAAATTATTAGTCACGTATAAATCACCGTATTAACAATTTAAGGTGGTTATTGCATAGGGGTTCCACCTCTTCCCATTCCGAACAGAGAAGTTAAGCCCTATCGCGCCGATGGTACTGCAGAGATGTGGGAGAGTAGGTCGCCGCCCTTTTAATGAAAGATCAATTCACTTGAGTTGATTTTTTTTATGAACAAAACGTTCTTTGAAGATATTTTTTTGATAATGACAAGTACAAAAAAGCAACCGTCAATCAATAGATTTTTGAGTTTTTGTTGAGCTAAATTAATTAACTTTTTATACAACGAAGAGTTTGATCCTGGCTCAGGATGAACGCTAGCGGGAGGCCTAACACATGCAAGTCGAGGGGTAACGGAGGTAGCTTGCTACCAGACGACGACCGGCGCACGGGTGAGTAACGCGTATGTAATCTGCCTTGTACAGAGGGATAGCCCAGAGAAATTTGGATTAATACCTCATAGTATTATTGAGTCGCCTGGCTCGATAATTAAAGCTCCGGCGGTACAAGATGAACATGCGTGACATTAGCTAGTTGGTAAGGTAACGGCTTACCAAGGCAACGATGTCTAGGGGTTCTGAGAGGATGATCCCCCACACTGGTACTGAGACACGGACCAGACTCCTACGGGAGGCAGCAGTGAGGAATATTGGTCAATGGACGCAAGTCTGAACCAGCCATCCCGCGTGAAGGATGACTGCCCTATGGGTTGTAAACTTCTTTTATATGCAAATAAACCTACTTTCGTGAAAGTAGCTGAAGGTAGCATATGAATAAACACCGGCTAACTCCGTGCCAGCAGCCGCGGTAATACGGAGGGTGTAAGCGTTATCCGGATTTATTGGGTTTAAAGGGTACGTAGGCGGTAATATAAGTCAGTGGTGAAATCCTGCAGCTCAACTGTAGAACTGCCATTGAAACTGTATTACTTGAGTATACTTGAGGTAGGCGGAATGAGTAGTGTAGCGGTGAAATGCTTAGATATTACTCAGAACACCGATTGCGAAGGCAGCTTACTAAGGTATAACTGACGCTGATGTACGAAAGCGTGGGGAGCGAACAGGATTAGATACCCTGGTAGTCCACGCCGTAAACGATGATTACTCGCTGTTGGCGATACACAGTCAGTGGCTAAGCGAAAGTTTTAAGTAATCCACCTGGGGAGTACGATCGCAAGATTGAAACTCAAAGGAATTGACGGGGGCCCGCACAAGCGGAGGAACATGTGGTTTAATTCGATGATACGCGAGGAACCTTACCTGGGCTTAAATGTACGGCGACCGGTCTAGAGATAGACCTTTCTTCGGACGACGTACAAGGTGCTGCATGGTTGTCGTCAGCTCGTGCCGTGAGGTGTCGGGTTAAGTCCCATAACGAGCGCAACCCTTATCTTTAGTTGCTAACAGGTTAAGCTGAGGACTCTAGAGAGACTGCCACCGTAAGGTGAGAGGAAGGTGGGGATGACGTCAAATCAGCACGGCCCTTATGTCCAGGGCTACACACGTGTTACAATGGTCAGTACAAAGGGCAGCTACCTGGCGACAGGATGCTAATCTCTAAAACTGGTCTCAGTTCGGATCGGAGTCTGCAACTCGACTCCGTGAAGCTGGATTCGCTAGTAATCGCGCATCAGCCATGGCGCGGTGAATACGTTCCCGGGCCTTGTACACACCGCCCGTCAAACCATGGAAGCTGGGGGTGCCTGAAGTCTGTTACCGAGAGGAGCGGCCTAGGGTAAAACTAGTGACTGGGGTTAAGTCGTAACAAGGTAGCCGTACCGGAAGGTGTGGCTGGAACACCTCCTTTCTGGAGCCGACAAGAACGGTTTAAGAAAATCGACAGATTAGGTTGTTTTTTCTTGTCATATCAAAAAAACCTTATATACCCACATGACCAACGTGGTGATAGCGATATGCTGAAATACTAAGGTGGTTATGTTTTTATAGCATAGTCCCGTAGCTCAGCTGGTTAGAGCGCTACACTGATAATGTAGAGGTCCCCAGTTCAAGTCTGGGCGGGACTACATTTAAGATAACGCAGGTTATTGGGGGGATTAGCTCAGTTGGCTAGAGCGCCTGCCTTGCACGCAGGAGGTCATCGGTTCGACTCCGATATTCTCCACACATTTATACTGATTAACTAATTAGTGTATATAAGTTCTTTGACATTCTGGAAGAAGTAATCTGTAAAAAGAATACAACAGTAATATTTTAGATTAACGAAAAGGTTAATGTAATAGAAAGTAAGTAAGGGTGTATGGTGGATGCCTTGGCTCTTAGAGGCGATGAAAGACGTGATAAGCTGCGATAAGCTTTGGGGAGGTGCAAACAACCTATGATCCGAAGATTTCTGAATGGGGCAACCCAGCCAATTTATTGGTTATCTGATTATGTCAGAGGCAAACCCGGAGAACTGAAACATCTAAGTACCCGGAGGAAGAGAAAACAAAAGTGATTCCGTTAGTAGTGGCGATCGAACGCGGATTAGCCCAAACCAATTACGTTTCGGCGTGATTGGGGTTGTAGGACTGCAATATGAGATTATGCGTGAAGTGGAAGTAACTGGAAAGTTACACCAAAGAGGGTGAAAGTCCTGTACACGTAAGCAAATATGATCTAGCAGTATCCTGAGTAGGGCGGGGCACGTGAAACCCTGTCTGAATCTGCCAGGACCATCTGGTAAGGCTAAATACTCCTAAGAGACCGATAGTGAACCAGTACCGTGAGGGAAAGGTGAAAAGTACCCCGAACAGGGGAGTGAAAAAGTACCTGAAACCATACACTTACAAGCGGTCGGAGCATATTTATATGTGACGGCGTGCCTTTTGCATAATGAGCCTACGAGTTACTCCTCACTGGCAAGGTTAATAGTTTAAGGCTAGGAGCCGAAGCGAAAGCGAGTCTGAATAGGGCGCTAAAGTCAGTGGGGGTAGACGCGAAACCGTGTGATCTACCCATGGGCAGGTTGAAGTCTTGGTAACACAAGATGGAGGACCGAACCAGGGAGCGTTGAAAAGCTCTTGGATGACCTGTGGGTAGGGGTGAAAGGCCAATCAAACTCGGAAATAGCTCGTACTCCCCGAAATGCATTTAGGTGCAGCCTTGGATATAGTATTGCAGAGGTAGAGCTACTGATTGGATGCGAGGGCTTCACCGCCTATCAACTCCAGACAAACTCCGAATGCTGTAATATGATTACCAGGAGTGAGGGCATGGGTGCTAAGGTCCATGTCCGAAAGGGAAAGAACCCGGACCATCAGCTAAGGTCCCCAAGTATATGTTAAGTTGAACAAACGAGGTCTGATTGCATAGACAGCTAGGATGTTGGCTTGGAAGCAGCCATTCATTTAAAGAGTGCGTAACAGCTCACTAGTCGAGCGATCGGGCATGGATAATAATCGGGCATTAAACATATCACCGAAGCTATGGATTTAATGGACTACCATTAAGTGGTAGGGGAGCATTCTAACCAGCGTTGAATGCATACTGTGAGGTGTGCTGGAGCGGTTAGAAAAGCAAATGTAGGCATAAGTAACGATAAGGGGGGCGAGAAACCCCCCCGCCGATAGACTAAGGTTTCCTGATCAACGCTAATCGGATCAGGGTTAGTCGGGACCTAAGGGAAAGCCGAACGGCGAACTCGATGGACAACAGGTTAATATTCCTGTACTTTGTATAATTGTGATGGGGCGACGGAGTGATGAAAGCACCGCGTACTGACGGAATAGTACGTTGAAGGGCTTAGGTTATGATATGTGTAGGCAAATCCGCACATTGAGCTGAAACCTGATAGTACCAAGCGTCTTCGGACAATTGGATAGTGTGCCTAAGGGCTTCCAAGAAAAACCTCTAAACGTAGATTATACAGACCCGTACCGCAAACCGACACAGGTAGTCAAGGAGAGAATCCTGAGGCGCTCGAGTGATTCATGGCTAAGGAACTAGGCAAAATCGATCCGTAACTTCGGGAGAAGGATCGCTCCTCGTAAGGGGAGCCGCAGTGAAAAGGCCCAGGCGACTGTTTATCAAAAACACAGGGCTTTGCTAAATCGAAAGATGATGTATAAGGCCTGACACCTGCCCGGTGCCGGAAGGTTAAGTGGGGGCGTTATCTTCGGAGAAGCGCTGAAATGAAGCCCCGGTAAACGGCGGCCGTAACTATAACGGTCCTAAGGTAGCGAAATTCCTTGTCGGGTAAGTTCCGACCTGCACGAATGGTGCAACGATCTGGGCACTGTCTCAGCCATGAGCTCGGTGAAATTGAAGTATCGGTGAAGATGCCGATTACCCGCAACGGGACGGAAAGACCCCGTGAACCTTTACTGCAACTTCACATTGATTCTGGGCATGTAATGTGTAGGATAGGTCGGAGACAATGAAGCGGCGTCGCTAGGCGTTGTGGAGTCGTCCTTGAAATACGACCCTTTGCCTGTTTGGAACCTAACTCAGCGATGAGGACATTGTGTGGTGGGTAGTTTGACTGGGGTGGTCGCCTCCAAAAGAGTAACGGAGGCTTCTAAAGGTACCCTCAAGACGATTGGTAACCGTCTGTAGAGTGTAATGGCACAAGGGTGCTTGACTGTGAGACCAACAAGTCGATCAGGTACGAAAGTAGAGCATAGTGATCCGGTGGTTCCGTATGGAAGGGCCATCGCTCAAAGGATAAAAGGTACTCCGGGGATAACAGGCTGATCGCTCCCAAGAGCTCATATCGACGGAGCGGTTTGGCACCTCGATGTCGGCTCGTCACATCCTGGGGCTGGAGAAGGTCCCAAGGGTTGGGCTGTTCGCCCATTAAAGTGGCACGCGAGCTGGGTTCAGAACGTCGTGAGACAGTTCGGTCCCTATCTGTTGTGGGCGCAGGAAACTTGAGAGAAGCTGCTGCTAGTACGAGAGGACCGCGGTGGACAAACCTCTGGTGTATCAGTTGTGCCGCCAGGTGCATTGCTGAGTAGCTACGTTTGGAAGAGATAAGTGCTGAAAGCATCTAAGCACGAAGCTCCACTCAAGATGAGGTTTCCTTAGAGGGTCGTTGGAGACTACGACGTTGATAGGCTGCAGGTGTAAAGGTTGCGAGACCAAAGCCGAGCAGTACTAATTACCCGAAACTTTCATTAGAATAAAGTATGTTGTATTCTAGGATTCCTTCTTCCAGGAGAAATGTCAAAATCATATTGAACTATGTATATTGATTAATATTATTAAAATTATTAGTCACGTATAAATCACCGTATTAACAATTTAAGGTGGTTATTGCATAGGGGTTCCACCTCTTCCCATTCCGAACAGAGAAGTTAAGCCCTATCGCGCCGATGGTACTGCAGAGATGTGGGAGAGTAGGTCGCCGCCCTTTTAATAAAAGCTGATTCTTCTAAAGAGTCAGCTTTTTTTGTGTCTATACTTTTCTGAAATATAACTATGCTATCGTTTAGAAATAAAGAGATGTATCTTCTAATATTGGCAAGAGGAACCTCTTCCCGAATTTAATGCCCTTTGGGAACAGAGAAGTTAAGCCCTATCGCGCCGATGGTACTGCAGAGATGTGGGAGAGTAGGTCGCCGCCCTTTTAATAAAAGCTGATTCTTCTAAAGAGTCAGCTTTTTTTGTGTCTATACTTTTCTGAAATATAACTATGCTATCGTTTAGAAATAAAGAGATGTATCTTCTAATATTGGCAAGAGGAACCTCTTCCCGAATTTAATGCCCTTTGGGAACAGAGAAGTTAAGCCCTATCGCGCTGAGGCTACTGCAGAGATGTGGGAGAGTAGGTCGCCGCCCTTTTAATAAAAGGGGCTTCTTCTAAAGAGTCAGCTTTTTTTGTGTCTATACTTTTCTGAAATATAACTATGCTATCGTTTAGAAATAAAGAGATGTATCTTCTAATCTTGGAAAGAGGGACCTCTTCCCGAATTTAATGCCCTTTGGGAACAGAGAAGTTAAGCCCTATCGCGCCGAGGCTACTGCAGAGATGTGGGAGAGTAGGTCGCCGCCCTTTTAATAAAAGGGGCTTCTTCTAAAGAGTCAGCTTTTTTTGTGTCTATACTTTTCTGAAATATAACTATGCTATCGTTTTAGAAATAAAGAGATGTATCTTCTAATGTTGGAAAGAGGGACCTCTTCCCGAATTTAATGCCCTTTGGGAACAGAGAAGTTAAGCCCTATCGCGCTGAGTGTAAATAGCAAATTAATAATCATCATTTTTTCGTAAAAGTAAATCACCACTATTACAACCAAAAGTTTCCCTGATCCATAATGAGGATCTGCCATATAAATACAGTATAGGGATGATTATCGAACAGGTTCAAAAATGGTCCTTCTATTTTCCATTCTAAAGCTTTGCCCTTTCATTTTTACTACTTCACAACGATATAGTAAACGGTCAAGTAATGCTGTAGCCAACACTTCATCCTCGAGTGTTTCAGCCCATTCTTTAGGAGATTTATTGGTAGTTATAATAACCGATGTTTGTTCATGAAGATGGTTTATTAAATTAAAAAATGAAACTGCATCTTCTTTCTTGATTGGAAAAAGCATAATATCATCAATGGCAATAATATTTGCCTTTAATAGTCGGTTGTATTTTGCAAGAGCAGAAGAGATCATTTCTTTCATTTTCAATGTCTTTATTAACTCCTCCATGGTGATAAAATAAGCTTTGTATCCTGTATTTACGGCATCGTAGATCAATCCTGCTGCGATAAAAGTTTTTCCAGTTCCTGATGGTCCCATTAAAATTAGGTTATAATTCTGTTCCATCCACATCAGCTCCCTCAGTTGCTTAAGATGAGATGGTGTTATACCATTTGAAGCATTAAAATCATATTTATCAAGATCATGATCTTTGGGAAGGTTAGCTAAGGCTATTCGTCGTTCAATATTTTTCTTCTCTCGATGCTTAATTTCACATTCAAAAACAGATAATAAGAACTCCATATAGGTTGGCTTATTTATTTGTGCTTCATGTATAATCCCTTCTGGGTTATTACGGGTCTGGGTGAGTCTTAGAGCATCAGCATGTAGCTTTATTTTTTCAATCTGGTTCATAGGTTTATTAATCTTTCATATGTTTCAATACTACTTCTTGAAGGTTGTACATCACGATTATTGATCTTTTTACCACCACTCATTTCAACTTTAGGAAGAACAACTTTTTGACTGATCTTCATTGCTTCATCCCGACTCTTATAATAGTTAAGTATCTGTATGAAGTCATTTGCATTCAGGATGTTGTTTTCTGAACACCAATTTATGGTTTGCTCTGCAAAACGAATATTATCATCTGTGATTTTCCTGTCTAAAAGTCTTAGACTATCATAATAATATCTTGACTTATCATTCTCTAAAGTTTCTAAATAAAGTTTCACAGAGTCAGTATGTCCCAGTTTATCCAAGATAGTATTATGCAGTTTTTCTTTTGTTTTAGATTTTGGCCTCGAGTGATCGTTATTTTTCACATAATTCCCTCTACTAGATGGAACTAAGTGTTTTGCTAATAGCGTTTGATCGCTATTCAGAATAAGCAATTCATTGTCTTGTTGTGATACAATCACTTTCGTATCAACTCCTTGATACGTTTCGAAAGGTACGCTATATGTATTCCCTTTATATCTGATTGTATTGTCTTTTAACACATTAAGTGTAGGTAATTTATCTTTAGGTGTTTCAATATCCCCATTAAAAGGAAGTAAATGATCTTTTTCTATCATCCACTCTTCTGAAGGTATTTTGTGAGTCGTACTGTGTCTCTTTTGGTTTCCAGTACGACGCAACCAAGCCAAACATGCTGTCTGTAAAGATTCATTATCAATAAATTTTCGACCTTTTAGAAAATTGTATTTCACATACTTAACTACATTTTCTATTTTACCCTTAGATTCAGGATCAGCCTTTCGACAAAAGTGAGTCTCAAATTTATACTTATCACAAAGTTGTCTAAACCCCTGTGTTAGTTTAAAATCTCCTAGATTTTCATCATGAATAAAAACACTATCTTGATCATATACAATACGTTTTGGTATTCCCTCGAAATATGAAAATGCAAGTTCATGAGCATAGTTAGCAGTTTCGCTAGTAAAGGGACGACTTTGACAATAGACATATTTATATCGAGATCGAGAAAGAACCATGGCAAAAAAATAGACCTTAACTCTGCATCCATCTTCTTTATAAAGATAGCATTCACCAAAATCAACCTGCGCCTCAGAACCATATTTCACTTCGACGATTTTCTCATACTGCCGTATCGAATAGGCAGAGACCTTAGGAATGTCATATCGTTTGCGAGTTGACATCACAAAATTATACACCGTCTTACTACAAACTTGAGGCAAGTCTTTAAAATTTTCTTTAAGTCGATCTTCAATTTGTGCGGCAGAGAGAAATGGATACTCAACCAATAAATTTTTGGTGAACATTTGATACGGTGCTAACTTTTTAGGCATCTGACAGATGCTCGTTAAGCTTCGAATGAATTCGTCCTCTTTTGTATTGATATATTTGCGAACAGTAGCGCGATCAATACCTAATTTCGCACTTATTTGACTTTTGTTAAAGCCAGATTCATGCATTTCTTTAACTTTGTACCACATAGAGAATTTTTGTTTTCTATTCATTGCCTCGATTTTTGGTTTGGACACCTAAAAGATCGAGGCTTTTTTATTTATATACAACTGGTGAATAGCTTTTACGAAAATTTGATGAAGTAAAGTTACCTCTTACACGCTGAGGCTACTGCAGAGATGGGCGAGAGTAGGTCGTCGCCCTTTTAATAAAAGGGGCTTCTTATAAAGAGTCAGTTTTTTTTTGTCTATACTTTTCTGAAATATAACTATGCTATCGTTTTAGAAATAAAGAGATGTATCTTCTAATCTTGGAAAGAGGGACCTCCCGAATTTAATGCCCTTTGGTAACAGAGAAGTTAAGCCCTATCGCGCTGAGGCTACTGCAGAAAAGTGGGAGAGTAGGTTGCCGCTGTTTTAATAAAAGGGGCTTCTTATAAAGAATCAGCTCTTTTTGTGTCTATACTTTTCTGAAATAAAGGGATGTTGGAAAGAGGGACCTCTTTACGTAAATCATTTCCTTTATGAGTATTGAATATTTATTCATCACTTTTTTAAGTTACTTTCTATTCAAATCAGTAATTTTCTATGTCCTTGTTTTGTTAATCTTTCTAATGATTTTCTTTTGTCTGTTTGAAAGATAATCATTCGTTTTTGTACGAAAACTCCGTCTACGTTGATATTGTTTTTTATATGACAAATATTGGATGCCGTAGACATCATGAATGATTCTCTACAGTATTTTTCGTTTTGATCATTCTTAATTATCTCTAGATAAAATTATTCATTAAGAAATATTTAGTTGATACTTTATATTTATTGTAGTCCCCTAAATTGTAATTGTTTGAATACATGTATGCATGTGGATAGAGTTTGTATATCGGGTTGTGTTATTAATATAAATATATTCCTAATGCGAATCAAGAGTTCAAAACATAATTAAGAAACGTTGCAGTTAGTTTACCGAATGCATGTACCATTAATCCTTTTGTAGACCTTACTTTACTAGCTCTTTGTATATCTGTTTTTTCGATTAGCCAAGAGAACATTGCTTCAATAGGTTGTCTAATTTTAGATACAGCTCTATTATACAAATCATCTGCTGCTTTTATTCTTTGTTTGATTATCAAGGGCATTCCTTTTATTGCCTTAATAGGTGTCAACATTTCTGAATTATACTGATTCTTCACTTGTTGGTTAAATTCATTATGCATGTAAATTTTATCTTCGAAGAAGGTTCTGTTCCGCATCTCTGACCATCTCTCCTTGTAAACGACAATATCGTTCACAGATGCAGGGGTAAAAAGGACTTGCTCTGGAAATGGTAAAGCATCTTGTCGTCTTATCCCCAGCATATGAAGCTTCATGCCATAATAGTAAACTCCTTTCGTAGAGCAATAGCCTTTATTGGTTACTTCATTGGCCACCTTGCCTTTTCGTTTGCCAGAACACGTTATAATTGGCATCGAATCAAGTAAACATTGATCGATAATACAATCATTAGGCTGAGTGTCTTCAAGTAATAACTCAGACAATCTTGTAAAAGCTCCACCTAAACGATTAAGGCGATTACAAAATGCTTGATAAGATCCTAAATTTGGAAACCAGTCAGACAAGTAATCACATGCAAATTTATGAATCTGATTTATCTTGGTGTATTCTTGATATTGAACACCAAAAAGATATATTGTCATCACCTCTTGATCAGTAAAGCAAGGGGAGTTATTGTTACTAAATCGTTCACAATAATATCTTAACTCATCGAAATAATAACAAATTAGATCGTATATTTTTATTAAATTGAAGTCCTTATCCTTGATTATCATATTTTAAAGTCGCTTTGAAAACAACTATAAGATACTGATCTTTAAGGACAAAAACAATATAAATGTCTATTATATAGGTAATTAAACCACTTGGTTAGATATGAAATCCAACTCTTGATTCGCATTGATTTAATTCGTATATTGCCTAGAACTAAATAAACATATACAATGAACAATTTATTATTTCAACTAATTCTTTTAGTTGGTCTATGCAGTACAGTTACTGCTCAGGGGCAACAAAAGATTAAGTTAGGAAGCCTATCTCTAGGAAAGATTGAGCAACCTTACCTTACTGCAACAAAAGATATTGCTGTAGATGGGAAGGCTATTGTAATCAATGGTGAAAAATATACTACAGGAATTGGAACACTCCCAGGAAGTATTCTCAGAATCAAATTAGATGGAAACTCTACTTTATTGGAAGGTAGAGTGGGGGTAAAGAATTCGATAGAATATAAAGGACCCGTAAAGCATGAAACTTTAAGTGATGGCTTGAAGATGTTCTACTATAATGGAAATGATAGCAAATATCTTGTTGCTTTTGCTGAAACATTAGATCGTATACAAAAAGGAACTTGTCGCTTTCAGATTGTAGGTGATGGTAAGGTTCTTTGGAAAAGTAATGTGTTGAGTACAACGGACAACTCTATACCATTTCGTATCTCTATAGATGGCATTAAAGAGCTTGTTCTTACCGTTGATGATGGGGGGGACGGTATTTCAGGTGACTTACCTTGTTGGATTGACCCAGTCATTACAACAGGTAGTAAAGTAACTTTGGTTGATCATTTTAAAGTTCAATCTAATACTATTGCGAAAAACAATACGCTTCAGAACAAAGTTCAATCACTTCCTACTTTACCTACAAACTATAAATATGCCCCTAAGAAGGATTGGTTGATCCAGAATGAGAATATTCCTTCTGGTGTTTTTATTGATAATAATGGGCATATCTCACTTTCAAATGGCTTAATTACACGAACTTTTTCTGTTACTCCTAATTGTGCCACCATTGGATTATATTCAAATGTTGAACAGAAAGAGCTACTTCGTTCAATGTCACCTGAGGCTGAAGTTTCAATTAATGGGGAAGTTTACGCTATTGGAGGTTTGGAAGGAGAAACGGATAGAGCTTATTTTCAATTAGACTGGTTGAAATCTATGAGGTCTATGCCAAATGCATTTACTGTTCAAGATTTTAGAATATCTCCGTTGCAAAAGAGAGTTGATTGGAAGAATAAGAGATGGTCATTAGTTAGTAAAGATCAAGTAAAAGGAAAAACACTAACTTTTATTTATGGACACAAGGACTACCCTGGGGTAGCTATTGAAGTCAATTATGCCATATATGACAATGTTCCATTGATTGAAAAGTGGATTGCTATAGAAAACAATAGTGAAAATAACATTATTGTAGACTCCTTTAAAAGTGAGATTATCGCACTTTTTGAAGAAGAGAGTTCTGTTGAAAGAGGAAAATCAGATCGCTGGAATTATCCAAATATTCATATTGAAAGTGATTATGCTTTCCATGCGATGTCATTTGCATCATCAAATAAAGTTGTCAATTGGGTGACTGATAAAAAGTATACTTCTCAGGCTAACTATAACCTGAATACACCATGTGTATTAGAATGTAAGCCTCCAATTGGACCTTCTGTTTCTTTAAATAGAAATAGTAAGTTTTCGTCTTTCCGTGTATGGTTTATGCCATATGATTCTTATGACAAACAGAGAAAAGGTCTTGAACAGAATCGTTTTTATATGACTGTTGCTCCTTGGACAACTGAAAATCCAATTTTTCTACATTTGGTTTCATCCAAACCAAAAGATATTAAAAATGCGATTGACCAAGCTAGTGAAGTTGGCTATGAAATGGTAATTCTTAGTTTCGGTAGTGGGTTGAACATGGAGAATAGCGATCCTAAGTACTTGAAGAAATATAAAAAATTAGCAGACTATGCACATAGTAAAGGAATTGAACTTGGAGGGTATTCACTTCTTTCAAGTAGATGGATCTCTGATGATGTGGATGTGATCAATCCTAAAACAGGAAAAAGAGGTGGAATGATTCATGGAAGTTCTCCTTGTCTTGGTACAGAATGGGCTGATAATTATTTTAAGAAGTTGAGAACATTCTTTACTGAAACAGGATTTGATCTGCTTGAGCATGATGGTTCATATCCTGGACAAGTTTGTGCATCAAATAATCATAAGCATCATAAAGATGTCCATGATTCACAATGGTATGCTTGGTCTAAGATTACGGATTTTTACAAATGGTGTAATTCTAATGATATATCGATGAATATTCCTGATTGGTACTACTTAAGTGGTTCAAATAAAAACGGAATAGGGTATCGAGAAGTGAATTGGTCTCTTCCAAGAGAGCGACAACTTGTTATTGGACGACAGAATAACTATGATGGAACTTGGAAGAGGTTGCCGTCGATGAGTTGGACTTTTGTGCCATTGACCCAGTATCATGGTGGTGGTGCTGCTGCAACTATTGAACCACTATCTGAGCACTTGCAGACATATAAAGCCCATATGATGCAAAACTATGGTAGTGGTGTGCAAGCATGCTATCGAGGAAAGCGTTTGTATGACACAGATAAAACAAAAGAGGTTGTAAAAGATGTGATTGGTTGGTATAAGGAGAATAGAAAAATATTAAACTCTCCAATTGTTCATATTCGCAGACCTGATGGACGTAATATTGATGGCTTCATTCATGTAAATCCAAGTTTAAAAAATTGTGGCTTGGCGATGTTTTTTAATCCAACAAATACGAGTATTACGGAAGAAATTAAAATTCCTCTTTATTATACAGGGAAGGCTTCGAAAGTTAAAATTATTGATTCTAATGGAAAATCATATAAAATGAAGTTAGATCGTGACTATAATGTAAAATTAAATGTCACGATTGCTCCTTCTTCTTATGTTTGGTATCGATTTGAATAGAAGTTTGTTAAAAGTGAATCCATAGGGGGATCGGCTATGATATATGCCGACCCCTTTTTTTTATTTTAGGTTTTTATTTGGAAGTAAAGCAAAAAAAGCCCTTTCTTTGCAACGCTTTCGAGAAAAACGATAGCGAGTTCTTAATGGTTTTGATTCAATGTTTTTAAGTTTTTCGGAGACGAAAAATAAATGAAAAAACATTTGGAGTTTAAAGATAAAATGATTTATCTTTGCAACCGCAAAAACATCGGCGCAACGGCGACGATGGATGAAATAAGAAATAAGTTCTTTGAAGATATTTTTTTGATAATGACAAGTACAAAAAGCAACCGTCAATCAATAGATTTTTGAGTTTTTGTTGAGCTAAATTAATTAACTTTTTATACAACGAAGAGTTTGATCCTGGCTCAGGATGAACGCTAGCGGGAGGCCTAACACATGCAAGTCGAGGGGTAACGGAGGTAGCTTGCTACCAGACGACGACCGGCGCACGGGTGAGTAACGCGTATGTAATCTGCCTTGTACAGAGGGATAGCCCAGAGAAATTTGGATTAATACCTCATAGTATTATTGAGTCGCCTGGCTCGATAATTAAAGCTCCGGCGGTACAAGATGAACATGCGTGACATTAGCTAGTTGGTAAGGTAACGGCTTACCAAGGCAACGATGTCTAGGGGTTCTGAGAGGATGATCCCCCACACTGGTACTGAGACACGGACCAGACTCCTACGGGAGGCAGCAGTGAGGAATATTGGTCAATGGACGCAAGTCTGAACCAGCCATCCCGCGTGAAGGATGACTGCCCTATGGGTTGTAAACTTCTTTTATATGCAAATAAACCTACTTTCGTGAAAGTAGCTGAAGGTAGCATATGAATAAACACCGGCTAACTCCGTGCCAGCAGCCGCGGTAATACGGAGGGTGTAAGCGTTATCCGGATTTATTGGGTTTAAAGGGTACGTAGGCGGTAATATAAGTCAGTGGTGAAATCCTGCAGCTCAACTGTAGAACTGCCATTGAAACTGTATTACTTGAGTATACTTGAGGTAGGCGGAATGAGTAGTGTAGCGGTGAAATGCTTAGATATTACTCAGAACACCGATTGCGAAGGCAGCTTACTAAGGTATAACTGACGCTGATGTACGAAAGCGTGGGGAGCGAACAGGATTAGATACCCTGGTAGTCCACGCCGTAAACGATGATTACTCGCTGTTGGCGATACACAGTCAGTGGCTAAGCGAAAGTTTTAAGTAATCCACCTGGGGAGTACGATCGCAAGATTGAAACTCAAAGGAATTGACGGGGGCCCGCACAAGCGGAGGAACATGTGGTTTAATTCGATGATACGCGAGGAACCTTACCTGGGCTTAAATGTACGGCGACCGGTCTAGAGATAGACCTTTCTTCGGACGACGTACAAGGTGCTGCATGGTTGTCGTCAGCTCGTGCCGTGAGGTGTCGGGTTAAGTCCCATAACGAGCGCAACCCTTATCTTTAGTTGCTAACAGGTTAAGCTGAGGACTCTAGAGAGACTGCCACCGTAAGGTGAGAGGAAGGTGGGGATGACGTCAAATCAGCACGGCCCTTATGTCCAGGGCTACACACGTGTTACAATGGTCAGTACAAAGGGCAGCTACCTGGCGACAGGATGCTAATCTCTAAAACTGGTCTCAGTTCGGATCGGAGTCTGCAACTCGACTCCGTGAAGCTGGATTCGCTAGTAATCGCGCATCAGCCATGGCGCGGTGAATACGTTCCCGGGCCTTGTACACACCGCCCGTCAAACCATGGAAGCTGGGGGTGCCTGAAGTCTGTTACCGAGAGGAGCGGCCTAGGGTAAAACTAGTGACTGGGGTTAAGTCGTAACAAGGTAGCCGTACCGGAAGGTGTGGCTGGAACACCTCCTTTCTGGAGCCGACAAGAACGGTTTAAGAAAATCGACAGATTAGGTTGTTTTTTCTTGTCATATCAAAAAAACCTTATATACCCACATGACCAACGTGGTGATAGCGATATGCTGAAATACTAAGGTGGTTATGTTTTTATAGCATAGTCCCGTAGCTCAGCTGGTTAGAGCGCTACACTGATAATGTAGAGGTCCCCAGTTCAAGTCTGGGCGGGACTACATTTAAGATAACGCAGGTTATTGGGGGGATTAGCTCAGTTGGCTAGAGCGCCTGCCTTGCACGCAGGAGGTCATCGGTTCGACTCCGATATTCTCCACACATTTATACTGATTAACTAATTAGTGTATATAAGTTCTTTGACATTCTGGAAGAAGTAATCTGTAAAAAGAATACAACAGTAATATTTTAGATTAACGAAAAGGTTAATGTAATAGAAAGTAAGTAAGGGTGTATGGTGGATGCCTTGGCTCTTAGAGGCGATGAAAGACGTGATAAGCTGCGATAAGCTTTGGGGAGGTGCAAACAACCTATGATCCGAAGATTTCTGAATGGGGCAACCCAGCCAATTTATTGGTTATCTGATTATATCAGAGGCAAACCCGGAGAACTGAAACATCTAAGTACCCGGAGGAAGAGAAAACAAAAGTGATTCCGTTAGTAGTGGCGATCGAACGCGGATTAGCCCAAACCAATTACGTTTCGGCGTAATTGGGGTTGTAGGACTGCAATATGAGATTATGCGTGAAGTGGAAGTAACTGGAAAGTTACACCAAAGAGGGTGAAAGTCCTGTACACGTAAGCAAATATGATCTAGCAGTATCCTGAGTAGGGCGGGGCACGTGAAACCCTGTCTGAATCTGCCAGGACCATCTGGTAAGGCTAAATACTCCTAAGAGACCGATAGTGAACCAGTACCGTGAGGGAAAGGTGAAAAGTACCCCGAACAGGGGAGTGAAAAAGTACCTGAAACCATACACTTACAAGCGGTCGGAGCATATTTATATGTGACGGCGTGCCTTTTGCATAATGAGCCTACGAGTTACTCCTCACTGGCAAGGTTAATAGTTTAAGGCTAGGAGCCGAAGCGAAAGCGAGTCTGAATAGGGCGCTAAAGTCAGTGGGGGTAGACGCGAAACCGTGTGATCTACCCATGGGCAGGTTGAAGTCTTGGTAACACAAGATGGAGGACCGAACCAGGGAGCGTTGAAAAGCTCTTGGATGACCTGTGGGTAGGGGTGAAAGGCCAATCAAACTCGGAAATAGCTCGTACTCCCCGAAATGCATTTAGGTGCAGCCTTGGATATAGTATTGCAGAGGTAGAGCTACTGATTGGATGCGAGGGCTTCACCGCCTATCAACTCCAGACAAACTCCGAATGCTGTAATATGATTACCAGGAGTGAGGGCATGGGTGCTAAGGTCCATG